>JAUNEN010000066.1:3009-17847 GCA_030525525.1 Erysipelotrichaceae bacterium | reverse complement strand
ATTCACATCTGAAGATGGAAGACAATACGATGAATCCGGCATACAGCTATGACGGTTGCCATCCAAACGCTGAAGGATTCGCAGTTGTTTCGAAAGTCATGCGGCCGTATGTTATCGGTGCACTCTGATGTGAATCCGGTCATCAAGGCGCAGACAGATCTGCGCTTTTTGTTTTCGGTTCAGAAACAGCATTGACATTGTCCACAGAATCATCTTGTTTGCTATAATAGTAGCGGTTAAAGAAAAGGAATCAGAAAATTATGTTTATTTTGCCTGAGTACAGAGAACCGGATTTCAGTACGTCTGTTTTTAAATGCGCTCCCGATGTGAAGATGGAAGCGTGCGTCAAAGACGGCGTCGTACCCGAATATTTTCATTCAACATCAATCTATCCCGAATATTTCAAAATCAACGGACAGTGGAAGCTTGCTGAAGAAAGCAGAATGGACAGCTGTGTGATCTGCCGTGAGGATGGCAGACTGGATGTTGTCGAACAGAGAAATGTCAAAGCAGGCGACATGGTGATCTTAGGCCGCAGTGAAAGATGTGAAGAAGGAATCTATCTTCATGTCAACGGCTTTGATGAAGGCAGCGGAGAAATTGACGATCAGTTCAAATTCCGTGCCAACCGTTCCCGTGAAACTGCATTTGCCAGAGATTATCAGAATATCTATGATCTGTTTGAATATGAACGCGATCACGGCAAAATCGTCTTTGTCATGGGCCCTGCATGTTCGTTTGACTATGACTCAAGACGTGCCATGCAGTCATTGACTGAAAAGGGCTATGTGCATGGACTTTTAGCAGGCAATGCACTTGCAACCCATGATCTTGAAGCAGGGCTGCTTGGAACAAGCCTCGGTCAGGATATCTATACACAGAAATCACAGCCCAACGGCCATTACAATCATCTTGATGTATTGAACAGAGTCAGAAGATGCGGATCGATTCCTGCTTTCATTGAGGAATACAAAATTGACAACGGCATCATTTACGGCCTTGTCAAAAACAACATTCCGTTTGTGCTGACATCTTCAATCCGTGATGACGGTCCGCTGCCGGAAGTGATTGCGGATGCTTATCAGGGTCAGAGTGCAATGCGCAATATGTTAAGAGATGCGACCACTGTGGTGTGCCTGGCGACACAGCTGCACTCCATTGCATCAGGAAATATGATTCCTTCGTTCAGAGTGGTCAACGGGGTTGTACGTCCTGTTTACTTCTATTGCGTTGATATTTCGGAATTTGTCACCAACAAGCTGCATGACCGCGGATCGCTTGGCGCTGTGACGCTTGTCACCAATGTGCAGGACTTTGTCTGTCTTCTTGATAAAGGTGTGAAATGATTCAGGGAATCCATGTAACTTCCGAAATTGCGCCGTTAAAAAAAGTACTTCTGCACCGGCCGGGAAGGGAACTTCTCAACCTGGTTCCGGACCGTTTAAGCGAACTGTTATTTGATGACATTCCGTATCTTGCCGCAGCTCAAAAGGAACATGACGCCTTTGCGGATATATTGAGAAACAATGGGGTAGAGGTCGTCTATCTTGAAGATCTGATGAGCGAAGTGCTCTCTCTGAGACCGAGACTGGTTGATCAGTTTCTTGATCAGTGGCTTGAAGAAGGCAACATCAGTACAATCAAATGGAAACGGAAACTGAAGAAATATCTTCTTGATAATTTCAAAGGGAAAGATCTTGTCTTAAAGACAATGGAGGGAATCACTCTCAAGGAAATGGGAGAGGTCAGAGCCTATTCGCTCGAAGACAGAATAGCCCCGCCCGATGATCTGGTCATTGATCCGATGCCCAATCTCTATTTCCAGAGAGATCCGTTTTCTTCGGTCGGAAATGATGCAGTGATTTCAAGAATGCGGTATAACGTACGCAGAAGAGAAACAATCTATGCGGATTATATTCTTCAGTTCCATCCGGATTTTGCAGGTCTTGTCAAGGAACAGTACAGCCGCAATGAGCACGCATCCATCGAAGGCGGGGATCTTTTGAATCTTTCCGAATCCGTTCTTGCCATCGGCATTTCACAGAGAACTTCACCCGATGCAATCGAAACACTTTCCGCCCAGCTGTTTGCGGATGAAGAATGCTCGATCAGAACAGTGCTTGCTTTCAAGATCCCGAGTTCAAGAGCTTTTATGCATCTGGATACAGTCTTCACACAAATCGATTACAATACTTACGTGGTACATCCGGGAATTCTTGCGCCACTCAATGTTTTTGAGATTACTCCTGCGAAAAACGGAATCAATATCCGTGAGCTGAGAGGTACCCTGCAGGAAATTCTGGCAAAATACAACAGCACGCATCATGCCGAATTAATTCTCTGCGGCGGTGATGATGTCATCGCCTCCAGACGCGAACAGTGGAATGACGGCTCCAATACACTGGCCATTGCGCCGGGTAAGGTTGTTGTCTATGACCGCAATACCGTGACAAATCAAATACTGAAAGAGAAAGGAATCGAGGTTCTGGAGATGCCGAGCTCTGAGCTCTCACGCGGGCGCGGAGGCCCCAGATGCATGTCCATGCCTTTGATCAGGGAGGAAAAATCATAATGGGAATCAGTTTAAGCGGTAGAAGCTTTCTCACACTTCTTGACTTCACACCGGAAGAAATCCGTTATCTTCTGGATCTGTCTGCCGAGTTCAAACGGATGAAAAGAGCGGGAACACCGCATGATTATCTGAGAGGCAAGCAGATCGTTCTTCTGTTTGAAAAAACATCCACCAGAACCCGCTGCTCATTTGAAGTGGCAGGCAGAGATCTGGGTATGGGTGTGACATTCCTGGATCCCGGCTCAAGCCAGATGGGCAAAAAGGAATCATTGGCTGATACAGCAAAAGTTCTCGGCAGAATGTTTGACGGTATTGAATACCGCGGCTTCAAACAGTCGGTTGTTGAAGATCTTGCAAAATATTCCGGAATTCCGGTATGGAACGGTCTGACCGATGACTTCCATCCGACTCAGATGCTGGCGGATATTCTGACCGTCAGAGAAGAATTCCATGATGAAAGAGGAAAGAAGCTGACATTCTTCGGCGATGCAAGAAACAATGTCGCCAACTCGCTCATGGTTGTCTCCAGCAAGCTCGGCATGAAATTCTGTGCCTGCGCACCGAAGGAATTATGGCCGGCTGAAGAACTGATTGAAAAATGCAGAGCAATCGCGGCAGAAACAGGTGCAGAGCTTGAATTTACGGAAGATCCGCTCAAGGGTGCGGAAAACTGCGATGTTCTCTATACCGATATCTGGCTCTCAATGGGTGAGCCTGATGAATTATGGGCAAAGAGAATTGAACTGCTTCATCCGTATCAGGTCAATCAGAAGCTTCTTGATCATGCAAACAGGAATGCGATTTTCCTGCATTGTCTGCCTGCTTTCCACGACCGCGAAACAGAGATCGGTGAAAAGATCTATCAGAAATACGGACTTGAATCGATGGAAGTCAGCGACGACGTATTCCTCGGACATCAGGCCAGACAGTTTGATCAGGCAGAAAACCGCATGCATACGATCAAGGCTGTCATGTACGCAACTCTGAAATAACAAGAAAAGACCGCCGCTGCCTTGAAAGCAGATATGGTACGGTCGGAAATGAATGAAACATATTGTTTCTTCATCATTCAGAATCAGAGATCATTCTGATTAAAGGATCCTGGTTCAGAAAATCAATCATTGCGTTTTCAAATACATGCAAAGCCTTCGCTCTTGCCGAGCGGGGGCTTTTCTGTGTCAGCATATAGATCGTTCTCTTTGGCGCATCGACGGAAAGCTGATAATGCGAAAAAGCATTCAAATGACTGAATGAATTGACAAGGGATACGGGAATCAATGCCCATCTGCCTGACTGATTCAGGTAAGAGGGAATCATGGATGCTGTACCGACATGAATGCGGTACTGTCTGCCCGGCCACAGCTGATCATGCCAGATTTCAAATTCATCGCTCCATCTTGAATAAATCTCTTTAGACGGATCAAGCTCTTCGGGTGAGATGATCTTTTCGGAATGATCCATGCATGCAGCAACGAGCATGGTTTCATCATAAAGCGGCCTGATCGCAATGTTTGCACTGACCGGCAGAAGGCATGAGACAAAGCCGATGTCCAGACGGTGGTCTTCCATCTGTCTGTAGATATCACGGGAATGTCTGGTATGAATATCGAGACGGATTTCCGGATGCCCGTTCATCATCTGATTATAAAGATCGGCAAACATGAAGGTATTCATACGGTCAAGTGCTCCGATTGAAATTTCCGTAATTGCATTGATATTGCGGATTTCTTCAAATTCTTTCTGAAGTGTCTGCCAGTGTGAAGCAAGTCTCATAAATTCTTTTCCGTATGGCGTCAATGAGACTTCCGAATGACCTTTGGCACGGATGAGCAGGGGTGCACCAAGCTCTTTTTCCAGCAGTGCGATCTGCTTGGAAAGATTGCTTTGGCTTGTGTATGTATTCTTTGCGGCAGAAGTCAGATTGCCGTATTCCATGATGCTCAGAAACGCAAGAATCATCTCATTTGTGACCATTTCAGCCTCCTTTAAATATTCTCTACAGTGATATTAAACATGAAATATAGTTGTTTTACAACATAATTGAAAGAATCTATATTTTAAATGCAGACAGGAAGAACGAAAGAAAACTTCCTGAAAAAGGAGAAAGAAGATGGCTGTAAAGATTGATTTTGAAGAAACCGCAAAAACTCTCGTTGAACTGGTCGGCGGCGCTGAAAACGTCAATACCGTTTCGCATTGCATGACCCGCTTAAGATTCACCCTCAAAGATCCTTCCAAAGCTGATAAGGATGCCCTCAAAAAAGTCAGAGGCGTACTTGGTGTTGTGGAAGCAGGCGGACAGACACAGATTGTTCTCGGTGAAAACCTCGTGAATACATATACGGCAGTACTCAGACAGAATAACTTTGAAGACGGCGGTGCCGTGGATGAAGCACCTGATGCTGCAAAGCCGCAGGGCATCAAAGGCTATGCAAAAGCGGTTGTCGATTATATCGCTGCAGCCGTTTCCCCGATGGTTCCGGCTCTGGTTGCCGGCGGTCTTCTCAAGGTAGTGCTGCTGCTAATCGGTATGGCTTCACCGGCATTCAAGGACAGTTCGGCAAACACGATTCTCGGATATGTGGCAAACGCTCCGTTCTACTTCATGCCTGTATTTGTTGCCTATGGCGGTGCAAAGAAACTGAATTCCACACCGACATATGCAATGATGGTCGCTGCTTCGCTGCTGACACCGGGTTGGGCAAGTATGGTATCTGCAGCCAAAGAAGCAGGTACAGGAATCACTTTACTGGGAATCCCGGCTCTTGCGGTCACATATAACAATTCACTTCTGCCGGCACTTCTGATCGCAGTCGTTGCGGCATATGCAGAAAAATTCTTCAACAAGATCGTTCCGGGTATCTTCAAGAGTCTGTTAGTCGGTCTTGGTACAATCACGGTAACCGGAATTCTTGCATTCACGATTCTGGGGCCGCTCGGCGATTATGTCGGAAATATGATTGCAGGTCTGTTCATCTTCCTTGGTGGCGCGGCTGCTCCGATTGCAATCGGTGTTCTTGCGGCATGCTTACCGTGGCTCATCATGCTTGGAATGCATCATGGCATCTCACCGTTTATGGCTTCCAATATCGCTGATATCGGATATGACGCAGTCATCCGTCCGGCCTTCCTGCTTCATAACATGTGTGAAGGCGGTGCAGCGCTCGGTGTTGCACTTCGTGCAAAGGATCCTGAATTCAAATCACAGGCATTCTCCATTGCCTTCGGCTGTATCGTTGCCGGTGTTACCGAACCCTGCATCTACGGTCTGACATTCAAACTGAAGAAACCGATGATCGGCGTCATGGCAGGCGGCCTTGTCGGAGGAATCGCGGCCGGTCTCATGCATGTCAAGGCATATGTCATGGGCTACTCCACAATCATGGCTCTGCCGATCTTCATGGATACAGCAATCTCAATGGCAATCGCAGTTGTGATCGGTATTCTGACGGCAGCGGCTGTCACATACATCATCGGCTTTGACCAGGACGAAGCTCACGTATAAGAATCAAAAGAAACATACAGGGGAGCGGGTCATTCTGATCCCCTGTATGTTATAAATAAAGCAGTTGAAAAGGAGAACAGTATAATGAACGATCATGTATTTCCGAAAGATTTTCTCTGGGGCGGTGCAGTCGCCGCAAACCAGTGCGAAGGTGCCTGGCTGAGTGACGGCAAGCAGCCCAATATCACTGATGTTATGGTCGGTATCAACGCCCATGAAGCAGGTCTCAGATGGAATGAGGAGACAGGCAAATGGGAAATGGCACTTGATCCTGACAAGGTATATCTCAGCCATGAAGGAATCGATTTCTATCACAGATACAAGGGAGATCTCGCCCTGATGAGAGGAATGGGCTTCAACTGCTTCAGAACATCCATTGCCTGGGGCAGAATCTATCCGAACGGTGATGAGGAAGAGCCCAATGAAGCAGGTCTGAAATTCTATGACGATCTGTTTGATGAAATGATCAGACTTGAGATGACTCCGGTTATCACCCTCAGCCATTATGAAACACCGCTGCATTTAATGACGGAATACGGCGGCTGGGCAAGCAAGAAGATGATCGGATTCTGGAAGAAATATGTCACAACCGTCTTTGAAAGATACAAGGGCAAGGTGCATTTATGGCTGACCTTCAATGAAGTCAACAACATCTACAGAAGACCGGTTGTTTCGGCAGGTGTGCTCTCAACAATTCCGTTTGACAAGAACGATCCGCTGAAAGTTTCTCCCGAAGAAACATGGCAGGCATATGCAAATATCCTTGCCGGCAATGCATGGACGGTCAAGATCGGCCATGAAATTGATCCTGAGAATAGAGTTGGGTGCATGCTGACAAGCTCATGCGTGGCAACCTATCCGTATACATGCGATCCGAAAGATGTCTGGGGTGCCTACAACATCCAGCGCATCTCAAACTTCTACTTCGGCGATCCGTTCTGCCTCGGCATCATTCCGGGCTATGTGAAGCGCTTATGGAGAGAAGAGGGAGTCAATCCTGTCATCACCGATGAAGAGCTGAAGCTGATCA
Organism: Erysipelotrichaceae bacterium; assembly: GCA_030525525.1. Lineage (GTDB taxonomy): Bacteria > Bacillota_I > Bacilli_A > Erysipelotrichales > Erysipelotrichaceae > Bulleidia. The sequence continues at coordinate 10,740 of JAUNEN010000066.1, read as the reverse complement.
GAGAATACACGGTCGACTTCTTCTCCTTCAGCTATTACAGAAGCGGCACATTCTCAAAGGATGTTGAAAATGCATATGATACCGGCGGCATCAAAGGCAAGGATAACCCTTATCTCAAGGCTGTCTCACCTGAGCCCTGGAAGTGGCCGGTTGATCCGGAAGGAATCAGATATGTTCTGAATGTTCTCTATGACAGATACCATCTGCCGCTCTTCATTGTCGAAAACGGAATCGGTCTGGATGAAACACCGGATGAAAACGGAGAGATCGATGATGAATTCAGAAAGACATATGTCAGAGATCATCTCGAACAGGTGAAGGAAGCACTGTTAGACGGAGTAGAGATCATGGGTTATCTCTATTGGGGACCGATCGATATTGTCTCGGCAGGTACCGGTGAAATGAGAAAGAGATATGGATTTGTCTTTGTCGACAGATACAACGACGGCAGCGGCACACTTGAAAGAAGTAAGAAGAATTCCTATGACTGGTTTAAGAAGGTCATTGAAAGCAACGGGGAGGATCTCTCATGAATTATGATGAACTGTCTTTGAAATTTCATGAAGAACATCGCGGAAAGATTGAAGTCGCATCCAAAACAGTCTTAAAGACAAAAGATGATCTTTCGATTGAATATACGCCGGGTGTTGCGGCGCCATGCCGTAAGATTGCCGAAAACAAAGACGATGTCTATAAATATACAGCCAAAGGAAATCTTGTCGCTGTAGTCACGGACGGCACTGCCGTACTGGGACTTGGCGATATCGGTCCTGAGGCAGGACTTCCGGTCATGGAAGGCAAGGCAATTCTCTTCAAGCAGTTTGCAAATGTGGATGCTTTCCCGATCTGTCTTGATACAAAGGATACGGATGAAATTGTCGAAACAGTCGTACGGATTGCACCGACCTTCGGCGGCATCAATCTTGAAGACATCGCTGCCCCGCGCTGCTTTGAAATCGAAAGAAGACTGAAGGAACGTCTCGATATTCCTGTCTTCCATGATGATCAGCACGGCACCGCGATTGTGCTCTTGGCCGCAGTCATCAATGCACTCAAGATTGTGAACAAGAAGATCGATGAAATCAGGATTGTCATCAACGGCGCAGGGTCTGCCGGTACAGCCATCGGCAAACTGCTGATGTCATATGGTGCAAAGGATGTTGTCTTCTGTGACAGAAAAGGAATCCTGACTGAAGAAACAGCTCTTAATGAAGCACAGAAGGAACTGGCAAAGATCACAAATCCAGAACATCTTGAAGGGCAGCTGAAAGATGCACTGAAAGGTGCGGATGTCTTCATCGGTGTATCGATCGGCAATTGTGTCAGCGAAGAGATGGTTTCTTCCATGGCAAAGGATGCATGTGTCTTCCCGATGGCAAATCCGACTCCCGAAATCATGCCTGATCTTGCATTGAAAGCAGGCGCAAGAGTTGTCGGTACGGGCAGAAGCGACTTCCCCAACCAGATCAACAATCTGCTTGTCTTCCCCGGTATTTTCAGGGGAGCACTGGATGTCAGAGCGAAGGATATCAGTGAAAAGATGCAGCTGGCGGCAGCCGAAGCAATTGCACATATGATCAAAGACGATGAACTGAACGAACAGAATATCATTCCGAGTGTCTTCCATCCGGAAGCAGCGAAGAATGTCGCAAAGGCAGTTGCCGACACGGCAATTGCAGAAGGAATTGCACGCATTTAAAACCGGGAGGAAATGATGGGATTATTTGACGCTTTTAAAAAGAAAGAAACTGTGAGTACACTTGCAGCAGTGAATGCATCGGATGATGATATTGTCGCAATTGCGGACGGCAGACTGATTGATGTGACAACCGTATCCGATCCGATGTTTGCGGAAAAGATGATGGGTGAAAGCATTGCTTTCAGATATGACGCAGACAAGATCACATTCTGCTCACCGGCAAACGGAACGATCTCGGCATTGTTTCCGAGCGGCCATGCATTCGGGGTGACGATGAAAAACGGAACCGAACTTCTGGTTCATATCGGAATCGATACCGTCAATTCCAAAGGAGAAGGATTTAAGCTCCTTGGAAAAAAGCAGGGTGACACCGTCAAAGCAGGGGATCCGGTTGTAGAAGCAGATCTTAAAAAGCTTTCGAAGAAAAATGACATGCCGGTCATGCTGATTGTGACAAACAGCAGCGAGCATGCAGTGAAATTCATTGATCCGTGCACGGTCGCACACGGTCAGAAAGTCAATCTTTAAAAATATACAAATCCCTTTTCAAAGCTGAGTCTGAAGATGATCTTCAGGCTCTTCTTTTTTCGGCCTTGATGAAAATTCTGATCAGCTTATAATTTAGTTAATAAGAACTAACTGATGGTTGGTGATATGAAAAAATACGAACCGCAGAAGCTGATTGCGATCAGCCGCTATCAGAAGTGTTTCCCGAAACTGGATGAAGATTTGAAGAATGATATATACAGGCGCATGGAAGAGCTGATCGAAGAAGAAAGGGAATACTGTGATCAGGGCAATTACAAGCATATGACGCAGATCCTTTCATCGATTGCCATTTACGAAACACTGATGAAGCATGGAAGAAGCAAAGAAGAGGCATATCAATATGTATCCGAAGAAATGTGGAATTTCCTGGATCCTTCCGCCATGCAGAAACTTGCAAAACGGAAATTCTTTCTGCCGCTTATGAAAAAGATTGTTCCTTCGGTTTTAAGCACGGATCGGGAACCGGCTGGAAATATACATGGCATTCTGATGATCCGAAAAATGAATTTCATTTTGAATGCAATGAATGCATTTATGCAAAGATACTGGGAAGAAGGGATCTTCTGAAGCTTGGGACGATGTGCTGCCATGCAGATATCATCAATTACGGAAATCTGCCGTATACAGACTTCATCAGAACAGAAACATTATGCCATGGCGGCGAGAGATGTGATTTCCGCTTTGTGCGCCATGAAACAGATGCAGGCAATGGCTGGGAAAGGTCAGAGAGCATCTGAAAAAGGAGGTAAATATGACAAGGAAAGAAATGATCAGAGACGCATACAGATTTACAGGGTCGCATGCGGGTATTTATGACGGGATGATGACCTGCTCAACACCGCTTGGAAAACTGATCTGCAAGACTGTCTGGAATATGGACAAAGAGAAAAATCTTGACTATCTTGACAGAGCTTTTTCGGGAATTCCGGAAGATTTCAAAGGAAAGCTTCTTGAGGTGCCCGTCGGTACAGGCGTCCTCAGCATGCCCGTCTATCAATCGCTTCACGAAGCGGATATCACGTGTCTTGATTATTCGGAAGATATGATCAGGACGGCTGAGAAAAGAGCAGCAGATATGAATCTTTCAAATGTCCATTTTGCAAGAGGAGACGTCGGAGCACTCCCTTATGAAGATGAAAGCTTTGATATTGTTCTTTCACTCAATGGCTTCCATGCATTCCCGGACAAAGAAGCCGCATATGCGGAAACATACCGGGTTCTCAAGAAAGGCGGCATTTTCTGCGGATGTTTCTATATTGAAGGCGGCTGCAGGCGCACGGACTGGTTCATCAGACATCTCTATCAGCCCAAAGGTTTCTTCACACCTCCCTATGAAACAGAACTGAGTCTTTCGCACCGCCTGAAGAATTATTATTCATCCAGTGAAGTTTCTTCAGTGGAAGGAATCGGATGCTTCAGATGTGTCAAATGATGAGGTGATCCATGAAATATGCAGGTATGCCATGGGCAATGTGGATGCTGTTTGGAAATTCATTTGAAAAGCAGCTTCACGAAGTTCTGAACATTGAGCCGTCAAAAGCAAAAGAAATCACATCCGGTGCAAAACGGGAATACCGTTCAATCATCAGCAAACTGCCTGATTTTGAAAAAGGCGACCGCTTTCAGATGAACATTGTCAGCTGTGCAATGCTGTGTGCGTTTCTGCTTCATCTGGACCCGGAACCTTCCCTCAGCCAGGTGACGGAGTATTATGAAAAATCGATGATGACAAAACCGATGCATCTCTTCTGCCGCTTCAGCGGAAAAAAGAAATTCACGGATCAGGATTATGAATCAATGAAGAAAACAGCTGCCTTCAAAGCAGCAAAGCGCAATCCATATTCCTGGAATATGGAATTCTATCCGTATGAAAACAACAGAGGATATGAAGCAAGATTCACTAAGTGCGGAATCTGTCATCTCATGAAAGAACTTGGTCTTTTTCAGTATGTTCCCGCTATGTGTCAGCTTGACTATACAATGAGCAGAGCGGGTGGCGTTTCTGAATTTGTACGTGAATATACACTGGCTTCAGGCGGCCCGTATTGTGATTGCGGGTATCTGAAGAAGTGAAAGGCAGATCAGCCTGAATTTGGAGTTATGTGTATCAATCAAAAGACAGCCGGTCAGACGACCGGCTGTCTTTGTGTAATTATTCGGATTCTCTGAACCGATAGCCTTTGCCCCTGAAGACACGGATCAGTTTCGGTCTTGAAGGGTTGACTTCGATCTTTTCACGGATATGGCGCATATGAACCGAGATGACGAGATGGCAGTCAAACGGTGCGTCATTCCAGACATTCTCATAAATTTCTTCCGGAGATTTGACTTCGTCCTGATGATCCATCAGGTAGGAAAGAATATCGTATTCAATCGGTGTCAGCTTTGATGATTTTCCGTTGGATGTGACGGTTCTTGTTTCTTTGTTCAGATGCAGTTTCATATCATTTTCCTTTCTGATTCAGCCACTCTGTCAGTGTCAGGGTACTGTCTCTGGTCGGATCCCAGATTGTGACAGAGGCATAAGGGGATTTATCGATGGTTTTCAGATCATCGAGGGTGATTGCTTCATTGAGAAAGTAGGAATAGTTGTTTGTATAGTCGTATCCCTGGCCTGAGCAATTTGTAAACATCAGTCCAAGATTGTATTCGGTTTTGCCTGAATAGAAGGCATCAATTCCTGCCCTGCGGTATTTTTCAAGTGCATTGTAAAGATTTTCGTCTTTCACATATTCTGCAACAGGCATAAACATCTGTGCTTCCAGATAGACAGTCTGATCTTGCAGCGTTTCTTCGTATACAGCAGGCTGTGTCAGATCATCTCTGCTCACAGTTGCATTGTAGCTGATTTTGATATGTGTGTTGTCATTGATGGAATATCTGTCAGCTAATCCGAATCCACGGGTATAAAAAGCAGTTGATGCAAAAACGAATGCGGCAGCGGTCCATAAGCCGAATGTGATCAGGATCTTCGGTGTTATGCGGATTTTGCGGCGGTATACAAACTGGGCAACCACATAGACAAACAGCAATAACAGATACAGTGAGATCAGCTCCATGGAACGTTCGCTGACAAATTCATCCGCAAGTATAATCAGAATACCGAATGCATAGGTGTTGATGATCAGAGGATATGCAAGCGGATCATCGGAAAGCTGTTCTGCGCGTTCGCTTTTTCTGTTGATGAAGTGATAGCCGCACCCGATTGCTCCGATGACACCCCATAATGCAATGAGAATGAAATAGGGGATTGAAGGCTCAAAGATTTCATCGCTCACGTTGAAGAGATTTCTGATACTCATGGCAAGCGGGGAAAGCCACATGCCGATTTCCGGGATGGAGTGTGTGCTCTGTCCGGCAACCATGGTTGATGCGAAGCTGGTGATGGCAAGATAGATTAACAGCGGCAGTACACTCCAGGCTGCGATCATTACGATTCCGTCGAACAGATTGTTCGCAATCAGATTCCATGCACTGTGAATCAGAATCAGCGATGCAAAGCATAATGCTGCAGCGGCGATCATTTTCAGCACGTAGACAAATCTGACAGCTGACGCAGAGGGGATATACAGGATGAATGCACCGAGTACAAAGACTCCGAAGATGCATCCGAATGCGAACAGAAGATTTGTGATCAGCTGTTCTTTGCGGCTGATCGGAAGGGCAAAATAGAGATCTGCACTTCGTCTTCTGTGAACAAAGCTGAACAGCAGTACCGGAAGAACATATGTCATCACGATGCTCATGATCAGCATGAACTGAATTGAAACACTGTAATTACCGAATGACCCATCCGATGTGATCAATGGTGCTGAGCTGATACCGATCGCTACAACCGCATAGAAGAGTAGTGCAACACGGTAGTTGCGGATCAGATATTTCAGATAATTCTTATTCATGATTCTCACCTCTGCTTTCCAGTTCATAGATGAACAGTTCTTCAAAGCTGACCGGAAGCACATCCGTAAGAATCGGATTCATTGTATTGAGCTTTTCAATGACCTCTTCTTCCTGTCCGCGGATGACAAGGCGTACGATACGTCCTTCCGCTTCGAAGTGGAGAAGATCGAAATCAGCGAAATCTTCTCTTGTCTTTTCATCTTTGAAAGCAAGCTGGTATTTATTGATCATTTCCCTTGATTCCAGGAGATCGCCATAGCTGACAATCCTGCCGCCTTCAAGAATGCCGAAGGAATCACAGATATCTTCAAGTTCTCTCAGGTTGTGGGAAGAAATGATCACGGTGATCTGTTCATCTTCAATCAGTTCACTGAGTGCCTTTTTGAATCTGAGTCTCGCCAGAGGTTCAAGACCGTCATATGCTTCATCAAGCAGAAGCAGCTTCGGCTTTGAAGCAAGTGCGAACAGAAGGGATACACGTCTCTTCATTCCTTTGGAAAGATTCAGCACACTCATCTTTTCATTCAGCCCGAAGAGCTTCAGATATTTTGCATAGGCTTCTTCGCTGAAGTCATACATTGTTTCATATAACAGCTTCATGGAACCGATGGTCGCACCGATCGGATAGTATGCTTCATCTGACACAAAGGCGATATTCTTACGGCAGAGCGGTTCATTGTATGTATCCGATCCGTTCAGTGTAATCTGACCGGAATCAGCTTCATAGACACCGGCGATTAATCGTAACAATGTCGACTTGCCGGCACCGTTGATTCCGACCAGTCCGAATATCGAAGCTTCATTTACATTCAGATTCAGATCTTCAAGAACACTCTTTGATCCGAACGACTTATACAGATGTTCAATTTTTAACATCATTCAACCTCCTCAAAGAGCTTTTCAACAGCATCGATCAGCTCTTTTTTTGTATAACCTGCACTTACCAAAGGCTTGATTGCCTGCATCAATTGAGTTTCACGCGAAGAAACAGAATCGATTTCGGCAATGTAAACGCCTTTTTTCGGCAGGTTGTAGACATATCCGTCAGCTTCCAGCTGCGCATAGGCTCTTGCGACAGTATTCGGGTTGATCCCGTTATCAACGGCCAGCTGCCTGACCGAAGGGAGTCTGTCGCCTGTCTTCAGAACCCCGGCTTCGATGAAGCGCAGGATCTGCGACTGAATCTGTTCATAGATGGGAATCTTGCTCTGAAGATTCAGCAGAAACATATTCAGCACCTCCAATCTGTATTAACTGTATTAAGTGTATTATCTGTTTTTGCTGAGGTCAATATCCTGAAGTTTAAGATATTACTAAGAATGTGAATTGCAATTATTTCACTCCTTTTTGAGGATTTCTGCATATGCGGGATTGCAACTGTTTTGCTACTCGGAGGGAAAACGAACAAACATTGTTATCACCTTAAAGACGAACATTAGCATATGTACTCTGTGACTGGAAATGATTGCTGCTCAGAAAAATAATAATAAAGATGGCGATGTCTATGCGGGCATCGCTTTTTTTCATATATGCCTGAATTTCAGGAATAAAAAAAAGTAAATAATTTACTTTTCGTTCAAGAA
>JAUNEN010000066.1:0-2909 GCA_030525525.1 Erysipelotrichaceae bacterium | reverse complement strand
TATGCCTGAATTTCAGGAATAAAAAAAAGTAAATAATTTACTTTTCGTTCAAGAAATCATTATCGAGTGGGAATAATTGTAAAAATGCCGGAAACCCGCATGAATACTGGGCTTCTGAAATTTCAAAACGACGTTTGGCAGCGTTTTGGCAACATCTGAAATAACTCCATCGAATGACGAAAAACAAGAGCTGTCTGATTTTTGAAAGTCAGGCAGCTCTTTTTCAATGTATTGGAGAAACGGGTGATGAGAGGATCAGTATAACCGTATCTGGTTTGTATGTGTGTAGGCTCTCTTTTCTCATCAAAGTGATTGATAAATCAGAAGCCTTGGCTCAGAATGGATAGTGCTCGCTTATTTACAGGTTTGTGAACTTCAGCACAAAACGGAATCAATCCTTATCCTATTATCACATGTGTTCTATGCGTTCTTCGTATTCTTCAAAATTGAAGAAGTCTGAGAACGGAATCGTCGGAGAACCTTCCGGTGCATTTCTTATTGCCTGATACCACTTGGCTGCTGCTTCATGTATGATCTCTTCTACACCATGCCATTCATCTATACGCCATTTATCATAATAGCGACGTCTTAATTCTTCATATCGTCTGTTAATTTCATACTGGGCTGCATCTTCTTCCGCATTCAGCGCTCTTCCGCCGGAAACCGTTTCCAGTTCTTCCAGCATTAATTCTTTTATATCGTTCATTCTATTACCTCTTCTTCTTTTTTCTTTGGGTCATCGATTCTGTGCCTACAGCTATTTTATCAGAATTGATCTTGGATGGAACCCTGTTCACAAATCTATTTATTAAGATGCAGGACGCTGCTTCAATTGCTATAGGGAGGATTGCGTAAATGCAATTCCTCCAGGATGTCTGAAAGATTGATTTCTGATACCATTTTGCTGCCATGCGGATCGTAAACCTGGTAGAAGCGAGAGAAAACTGTAGATATAAGCACATGAAATACATCGCAACATAGATTATTTGCTTTACGTGCAGGAAATCATTACCGGTGGGGATAACCTCATGTTTCCATGCACCCTTGATTATCCTGTTTGGTACAAACTGAATTATCCTGTCATGCAGGTTTTTTGTTTATTTCCGGTGTCTGTTTTTCGCCAGAGAATTTAACCCCTCTCATAAAAAGAGCGTTCTCGAAAACTCATTGAGCCAGTAAAGAACGCTCTGTGTTTGGAGGAGGTGAAAAAAATGGCGAAAGGAGTGTTAAATTTCAAAATGAATGAAGCTGATATTAATGCTGTCAAAGAAGCCGCGAGGGTTTACAACACAACTATGACAGAAATCATTACAGAGGCAGTTCACGAATATCTTGAAAAAATACAAATGGATCCTTTTTACCGGCTGAGTGTGAACGCCGGAGAAGCCTCCGATGAAGAAAGCACAGAAATACTCGGGGAGATTGAAGGACTTTCTGATGATGATCTGACGATCAGCTCTGTAAAAGAGTTCAGATTGTAAGTGAAGGGTCTCTCCTATGAAACAAGAAAATACCTACAAACATGCAGGATTTTCGAAGGCCGGAAGTCCTGTTTTCTTTGCGCAAGCTTCTTAGTCTGCGGGAAACAGATGCATCTGATATCAAGCAGTCTTATATTCATATTTCCGCATTGAACATCGAGCAAACTGATATGATTTCTGCCATCAATCTGTATTTTCCATAATCTGCATTATTGGCTGACTTCCAGACTGAAAAATCCCTCACTGAGTTTTACTCCTCGAAGTATTTTCAGTGAAAACACCAGCAGCTCCGGCACAGGTTATGCAGCAAATTGCACGGCATGATTATTTGATAAAGGCTGACCATGGATGATGAGATGTGAAATCTATGTTCCCGTTTCAGAAAAGAAAGGTATTAAATAATAGACAGATCTGCCTGATCTGTCAAAAATCGAGACTTTCATTGAATCTGTCGATAATCGTCAGATTTGAAAATCTCTCACTGTTTTCTTTCTTATGCTTCAACTATGATGCAGATAACAGAAGGAGAGCAGAACATGAAGATCATCAATCTCAAAAACATGTTTCACCGTCTCAGAAATCATCATTATAAATCCGGAAAATACGAATGCATCACATATGAGCAGGCCTTAATCATGGCTCTGAGAATGCATTCAAGAGGAGACTGCTCATTGTTAAGAGCACTCCGTACAGGATTTGAACTGAGGTATCAGATCAATTTCCTGGATCAGCTGAATGTTTCCCGCTCAGAGCTGGAGTGGCTGATCGGAAAAGAAAGGGATATCCTCAGCGACTGGAAATAAGCTGTTTGTGTTGGAGACTGTCTATTACAGGCAGTCTTTTTATGATTCTGCAGGATGTCAGGAAGGAAATACTTTGAGAGACCGATCTTGTTTCTCTTTGAATTTCTTTCACGATGAATCTGATTGAAGCATTCAGACTTTGCAGTGTATGTCCGGGTTGTACACATATGCAGAAGATATGAAGTGTCCGTTTGAATTGATTCAGTCCTTTGAAGGTTTGGGATGGTACATCATGTAAACAGACATAAGTTTGCTATAATGAAGTCATTCAATATTTCAGGAGGAAATCATGGAAGAGATAAGGCCTTATGTACCGTGGGAAATGATGAACAGCTTTATGTGCGAAGTATTTGAGAAATACGGCGTACCGGCTGAAGACGCAAAAATATGCGCAGATGTATTGCTTGAAAGCGACAGACGCGGCATTGAAAGCCACGGCTGCAACCGTTTCAAACCCATTTATCTTGACCGGATTGAAAACGGCACACTTCTGCCTGTGACAAAAATCGATATCATCAAAGAAACACCGACAACTGTCGTCATGGACGCAAACAACGGCATGGGCATGGTTGCCAGCTGGCATATGATGAACAAGCTGATCGAAAAGGCAAAGGTTTACGGCATG
>JAUNEN010000146.1 GCA_030525525.1 Erysipelotrichaceae bacterium | reverse complement strand
CCAATACACCGGGAGGCAATGGAGCTGTATACAACGAATACGGTCAGATTTTCTATGGATGTGAAAAACTCAGAAGTTTTGTTATTCAGAATGGAGTAACAGAAATCGCTCCATATGTATTCAGAAACTGTGAATACCTCAGATATGTAACCTTCGCTGACAGCGTCAGAAAGATCGGAGTCAGTGCATTTGAAAACTGTATCGGTATGCCGAAACTCAATCTTGGTGCAGGTGTTGAGGAAATCGGAGAATCTGCATTCAAAGGATGTGCGGGGCTGATTCAGGTCGTGCTTCCTGCGAATCTGAAGACAATCAGTAAAGATGCGTTCAGAAACTGTGTCAATATGACCGACTGTACAATTTCCCGCACTGTTTCCTCAATCGGAGATGATGCATTTACCAATACAAAAGTCACGCTGTATGTGCCCAGAAGCTCTTACGCCGCTGCATGGGCAATCGATCATGACATTCCGTTTACTTACTTCTCTGACGGATCTGAAGATGAAAACTCAGTGCTTGTCAGCGGAGAATCTTACTATACATCTGATATATCAACAGCTTCACTCAATCAATTCATTCCGCTTCAGCTGAAATACAGGATCAAGGATGATGTATTTGAGCAGATGAGTGATATGTATGTCAGCTTCAGGTTATCGACCAGTCTTGTACGGGTCGGTATCGTTACAGTGAACGGAAAACTGGTCAATGTGACAACTGAAGAAAACGGATTCCGCTGCACAGTGGATGAAAAAGAAGGAACGATCAGTCTGTATGTGAAACCGACGGGCTACGGTCAGCTGGCATCATATGCGAGATTTGAATATACAGTAAACGGCGAACAGTCTGCCGAACTGATTGATACAGTGAAGCTGAATGTGCCGTTACTGACAATCGATGCGCCGGTCTCTGCTTCTTCGTCAGCGATCAGAGTTACCGGAATTTCAGAACCGGGTTCTGAAGTTGATCTTTATGTAGATAATGTCAAAAAGACAACAGCCCGCACACTTGCAAGCGGTACATATTCTGCTGTAATCAGGCTGGCAGATCAAATGACAGACGGAAAGATTTATCATGTCAAAGCAGTTCTCTCTGACAGCGAGCAGATTACAGCTGTGACAACTGTCAGATATCATGCTGAGATGCCTGAACTGACATACTTTGTCATGCACTATCAGGCACACGAAAATCTGATGCTTGATCTGCTTCATTCTGGTAAAACAACAAACAATGTTTATATTTATCCGGGAACGCCGCAGACATTTGTAATCCGGTTCGACAATTATTCAGGTATTACGACAGTATTCGTCAAGAGCAGCAAAAACGGTGAAGTCAAATATATGAAGGCGGAACCAAGTGCGAAAGCGGGTGAATATATCGCCTCAGGATATTTCGATGAGAATAATCACAGATACGTTCCCGGAAACATCTCTGTCTGCTATCTGACAGATCAGGGCAGCTATACATTCTCACCGGAAGATCTGAATGACAATGCGGTATTTACGGATGCATTGATCAATGCGGAAGTAAGTGATCCGGTTGTTACCCGTGAAGAAAACAAAGAATCTGTCACCCAGACAATCATACTTGACGATGATGATCATACGCAGATTGTTGTCGAAGCTGAGGCGGAAAAGAAACACATGACGCATTCTCAGCTCACAGATGAAGGATTCATGATCAGTCCTTATGACCAGAATACTTATATCAAGTTTGAATATCAGGATTTTGACATGCTGACGCTGATCTACAGTCAGACGGAAGGCAATGACGGTACACTCCTGAAGTTTGCACTGAAGGAAGCGGGCGTGCTTGGATTACCTCTCTATGCTTTGACTGATGTTGTCATGAGCATGGAATTCACCATGGTGCAGTATGCCATGTATGTCTTTGAAATTGAGTGCATGAATATTTCACCCGAGGAGAAGGCAAGACTGAAAAGGGAAGCACAAGAGCTTGCAATCAAGCACATGCTCGGCGGTTTATTTGATACCGGGCTTTCAAAACTCGGTGAAATTGAACTGTTAGGCATCAAGATCGGCGATGTCATTGATGTCGTCAAGGATATCATCAACGGAAATGTGAGTGATCTGATCAATGATGTCTTCGGTCATGAAATCGGATCATTGCTCGAATACTTCACGAAGGCAATGGGATTCGAGTTCGAGTGGATTGTCAGATGGCTGATTGATCCGAGCGGATATGTCTATGAAGCTGTCACTTCCAACAGAGTGGAAGGAGCGACAGTGACCGCCTGGTTCAGAGAAACCATGGATGATGAACCGGTTATGTGGGATGCGTCCGAATATGAACAGGAGAATCCTCTGACATCAGATTCCATGGGTACATACAGCTGGAATACACCGGAAGGATACTGGCAGATCAGAGTTGAAAAGGAAGGCTATGAATCATGGCAGAGTGAATGGCTGCCGGTGCCTCCCATCCAGACGGAAGTCAATGCTTCCCTGGTTTCAAAAGCTGTCCCTGAAGTGGAGTGGATGAATGTCTATGAAGATTCCGTCCAGATTAAATTCACAAAATATATGGATCCTTCAACCCTGAAGGGAATCCAGATACTCGGACCGGATGGCAGTCCGGTGGAATATGAACTGGAGTATGCAGAGGAAACCGATGAAAACGGCAATGTCTATGCAGATCTCTTTACACTGAAAGTGACAGGAACCAATACGATCGGAGAAGAGTACACAATTGTATTGCCGGAGGGCATGTTAAGCTATGCGGAAGTTGCCTGTGCTTCTGATTCAATTAAGAAGACATGTGTCAGAGCATTAAGCATGGAAACAGAAGATTATGCAGAAGTGGACTATGGCGCAAGAACCGAGATCAAAGTGACGGTATTGCCTGATGACGGAGTCAATTACATTAGTGCAGCGACGGATTCCGATACCATCATCCGTGTGATCGATGTTGCAAAGGGTGAAGGCGAAGGAATCTATAATGTGATCGTTGAAGGCAGACTGCCGGGTGAAGCAGAGCTGCATCTCAGTCTCAAAGATACAGACATTACAAAATCAGTAAAAGTCAAAGTCAATATGAACAGCACATTCCCCGGCTTTGATGATGAAACAACAGAACCTGAAAGCATTCGACTGAATCTCTCTGAAGCAGAGCTGAAGCCGGGAGAAACCGTTGATCTCAAAGCTGAAGTCCTGCCGGAAGATGCTGATGACACCGTCACATGGACCACCAGCAATCCCGCCATCGCAGCAGTCAATGAAAAAGGAACCGTTACAGCCATTGCTGAAGGAAGTGCCGTGATTACGGCTGAAACAGTCAACGGACTGAAAGCAGAATGCGTCATTACGGTTGTTGAAGAAGTCCATGAGCATACATACGGAACACCTGAGTATACATGGAGTGAGGACAACAGCACAGTTACTGCGAAAGCTTCCTGCACAGGCTGCGATGATGTGATCACAGAAACAGTCAACACAAGCTATGAAGTGATCAAAGAACCTACAGAAAGTGAAGAAGGTACAGGCAGATATACAGCAGTCTTCACCAATGAGCTGTTTGAAACACAGACCAAGGATGTGAGTATCCCGAAACTCATCCATGAGCATACATACGGAACACCTGAGTATACATGGAGCGAGGATAACAGCACAGTTACAGCGAAGGTTTCATGCACAGGCTGCGATCTTGTAATCACAGAAACAGTCAATACAGACTATGAAGTCATCAAAGAACCGACAGAAAGTGAAGAAGGCCTTGGCAGATATACAGCAGACTTTACCAATGTACGGTTTGAAACACAGACAAAGGATGTAACAATCCCGAAACTCGCCCATGAACATACATACGGAACACCGGAGTATACATGGAGTGAGGACAACAGCAAAGTCACTGCGAAGGCTTCCTGCACAGGCTGCGATGAAGTAATCACAGAAACAGTCAATACAAGCTATGAAGTGATCAAGGAACCGACAGAAAGTGAAGAAGGCCTTGGCAGATATACAGCAGACTTTACCAACGAGCTGTTTGAAACTCAGACCAAGGAAGTACCGATTCCTGCAATCGCAGCAATCCTTCCTGAATCAATCACTCTGAATATCAAGAATGCAGCAACAACAATCGCAAGACCCGTTCAGCTGAGTGCAACCGTACTTCCTGAAAATGCAGAAGACCGTTCCGTCAGATGGACCTCATCTGATGAAGCAGTCGCAGCAGTAGATGCAAACGGAAAAGTAACAGGAAAGAAGCCCGGAACAGTTGTTATCACAGCTGAAACAGTCAATGGGCTGAAAGCAACCTGTAATGTCAGAATTCTGTTTACCGATGTGGCAGACAGCACAAGATATTTCTTCGATTCTGTCTATTGGGCAGTTGATAAGAATATTACAGTCGGTTATGGCGGAGTCGATCTCTTCTCGCCGAATTACCCTGTTACAAGAGGACAGCTTGTCACATTCCTGTACAGACTTGCCGGGGAACCGGAAGTTACAGAAGATTCCGGATTTGATGATGTGGATCCTGCAAAATTCTATGCAAAGCCGATCGCCTGGGCAGCATCAAACAAGATTACAACAGGCTATGCAGGAAGAAATGAATTCGGACCGGATGACAAGTGCACAAGAGAACAGATTGTGACGTTCCTTTGGAGATATGCAAAGTCACCGAAACCGCAGAAGACAACAAACTTCACGGATTCCAAAGCAGGAGCATATTATCTGGATGCCTTGTCCTGGGCAGCTGAAAAGAATATCACCGTCGGTCTGAATGACGGAACAGGAAGATTCGGAATCGGTCAGGATTGTACACGTGCAATGACAGTTAC
>JAUNEN010000065.1 GCA_030525525.1 Erysipelotrichaceae bacterium | reverse complement strand
ACATCAGTAAATAAGACTCTGAGTTCACACGATGCACTCAGTCCTCCGCCCGCTGCAGTAATCGCTGTATTTCCGGGCACTTTGGCTAAAACAGCCCCACTTGAAGATACAGTTGCCACATCAGGATCAGATGATGTCCATGTCAAAGGGATCACTCTTTCATATCCGTTGGCAGTCAGTCTGAATGATTTTCCCGGAAGGAGTGCCAGTGAGGCTCTGTTCAAATGCAGTTCATCAGGATAATCAGGATTATAAACTTTTACATTGCATGAAGCAGAGATTCCGTTGTCCGCAGTAACTGTGATAACAGCTGTTCCCACATCCACTCCGGTCACATTGCCTTCTTCATCAACACTCGCAGCGGAAGGATCAGATGATGACCAGGAAAGAGACTTTGCGTCAGCATTTTCAGGCACAACGGAAGCAGTCAGTTTTTCTGTATTTCCCATGATCAGTTCCATTGAAGTTTTGTTTAAAACAATCTCACTGATCTCAGGGAGCTCACAGATTCCCAATGATATGAATTCATAACCATATTTATCGGCAAATTCTTTGGCAATTGTATTTTCATATCCTTTGACGGTTTTAAAATTCTTTGCACCGTCTGTGATCGTCGGATTAATACGTATAATCGTTGAGGGAAACTGTATTGTTGTCAGATTCTGAAGATCACCGAATGCATCTGCTTCCAGATATCCGACACCTTCAGGAATTATGAATTCTTCCTGCAGCCCGAAAGCACGGACAATTGTTTTCCGGTCCTTTGTATAGACAAAATGATCATCTGCGCAATAGGCAGGATTATTTTCGTCAATAAAGACCTCTTCAAGATTGAAAAGATATGAAAAACCATAAGTACCGATCTTTTCAACAGACTTTGGAATTGTGATCGATTTCAGATTTCTGAAGAAGTATTCATCGCACCAATCATCTTCGTTATAGTCCCAATTTTGATACCAGAATGGAAATGAGAAAACATAATCAGGAAGTACTGTAATTCCTTCATTGATGATGATTGTTTTCACATCAGGCCCATACTTTTCCCATACGAAATCATGATTTGCACCGCCATCAACCCATTCACCGGATTCCGAGACTTCTCCATGTCCTGATACTTTTCCTTCACCTGAGATTGTCAGTACACCTCTCCACGTCAATTCCCAGAAAGCTTTTTCACCGCACTGTCCTTTCGCACGTTCTTCTTCCACAACGTATACCCAGCATGTTGCCTGGTGTTTCCCATCCTTTGAGCGTGCAGTAATTGCCACCTCAGGGCCGGCTTTGATTCCGGTGACCACACCGGTCTGATCCACGGTTGCGTACGACTCATTTGATGAGCTCCATACAATTTCAAGATCTTCCGGAACTACAGTTGCAGTGATCTGCGCACTGTCACCTTCTATCAGAAAGATCTCATCCGGATCAAGGGTGATCCCATAACTGACTGAATCTTCAGCATCAGCTTCAATCAGACCGCCTGTCAGGACTGACCCACTGACAAAAAGAATTAACAGGCATGAAAAGAGTTTTTTAAGCATTGTTATATTCCCCCATTTTTCTTATCAAAATTATATCAAGTCATAAGCGCGGACATGTGCTCATATCCACCTAAGAACATAGAATTTGATGACTCCCGGGAAACCGGAACATCCTGCTGAAACACTCAGACTGTCATACCGCAAATGTTCCGGCATCAGGAACAACGTTCTCTGTTCACAACTCTTTTCAGCACTCTGTAAATCGCGACTGAGATCGATCACTTTCACAATTATCTATAGCCGTCAACAGGTAAAAATCAAAAGTCAACAGGTGTTACGGTTTTTGTAACAGTAGATTTTGAAATCAGTGACACAATAAAATCGGCAGCAGGGATTTGTCGGATAATCTGTGCAGGACTGCTGCTGATCACAGTAATTTGCATAATGAAGAGCAATCTTCTCCTTTCACAAGTCAATTTACCTCTACAAACTCCCGCGCCTGCACGGGAGTTACTTTTTATGCTTCATGTGGAATGCATTATATACATGACATGAGGCTGAATTATTCACGCTGTTGTTGTTCCGGCACTCTTTCATCATTTAATCAACAAACAACAGCCAAGATGTAAATCAGCCACATGACTGATACTCTGCAGAACTTTGAACGGAATACTCTCAGGTATTCGTAATTCCATTCACCTGTCCGCAGTCTTGTGAAAAGTAAATCGCGCAGTGTTGTAATGCAACAGCAACTGCATAAAAGCAAAGTGTGGAGATAGACATCCCAGGTGAGTTCCCAAAGAGCCGAATCTCTCTTAAACAGGAACATGAGTGCGATCATCAGCACAATCACCTCAAAGTGATTGTGAGGGGTGCGGGGTCCATGCTGCTGTGAGTGGCCGGGTTTCAATGCGGCCGCAAGCATGGAAAGGAGTACTGAAACCTGATTAATTGTAAACATATAATAAACTCCTATGTGCCGGAACGATGGATTATATGAAGGAGATAAATGTTTTATGAAAAATAGGCACCAAAAAGCGAAAAAAATTTTTTCCAGCAAAAATCAACAAAAATGAAGAGTGGTAATGCAGTAAACATGAAAAGCCATATCAGTGTGCCTGGATTTAATGCTCCCGGTTAGCTGATATGGTTTTAAACTGTTCAAACCCCAGTGATATTTATTACGGATTTTCGCAAAACTCCATCGGATTATAAATTACCGATTGCCTTCTGTATCAAAAGAGAGCCTGCCTCAGGCAGACTCTCAGATCGTTTGCTTTATTGATATCGATTAATTCGCATGAGCATATCTGTACAGGAACGTGACAAGCATGCCTCTGGAGCACTTCTGACCCACTCCGAATCTTCCGGTTCCGTCATTGAGACCTACTGTAATGCCTTTGCCTGCAGCCCACTTGATTGCTTTGTAATAGTATTTGCCTTCTTTACTGTCTGTAAATTCAATAGACCCTGTCGGTTCTGGTGTATCTGCAGCTCTATGCAGGAAGGTGACACATTGTTCTCTTGTGCATGCCTGGCCTACACCGAATCTGTTTGTGCCGTCATTTAAACCTGTGGTAATTCCCTTTTCTGCTGCCCATGAGATGGATTTGTAATACCATGCACTTTCAGGTACATCTGAGAATGTGCAGCCTTCTTCAGGTTCCGGTTTGCCTTCCATTCTCCATAAGAATGTAACAAACTGTTCTCTTGTACAGGAAACTCCCGGACAGAAATAGCCTGGTTTGCCATACCCGTTAGTAATACCATTTTCGAGTGCCCAATAGACAGGTTCAAAGAAATACTGGTGAATGTTATCGACATCAAAGAAGTCAACACTGATGTCGCAAGTGGCAGTCAGACCGTTGACTGTTGTTGCAGAGAGAACTGTTTTACCCACATTGATTGCTTCAGTATAACCATCGCTGGCAACTGTGAGTACTTTTTCATTGCTGGAAGACCATGTTACCCTCTGATCTGCTTCGGCAGGCAGAACAGTTACATCAAAGTACCCAACGGTTCCGACTGCAAGAACGCATTTTTCAGGTTCGATGCTTATACTTGCAGGTTCAGGCCACCCGGCTTCATTGGGAATCACTTCTGCGTTCATCAGAGACTCATTATTGTCTTTCCACGATATTTCATCCTCTCCGAATACCCTTGAGACTGCCTCTTCCGAAGCGTTGACTTTTGTTCCTGACACTGATAATAAAAGAACAAAGCATAAAATGTGAATCAGAATTCTTGTAATTGTCTTCATAGATTGTATTCCCCTTTCTGATAAACTATGAACAACCATCGTAAATCAAAACAGCTTCCGGCAAAAACATAAAACTCATTAATCAGCAGCGGTCTGCCGCAGCCCCCGCTAATTCATGTGTTTTCATACAGTCTCAGCCAGAATACGCTGAATCTTCTACTTTTATTCTAGAATAATTACAGCTCCGCAGGTATGTTCAAAACAATATACATTGGTTTATACAAAAAGCATATACAGCTGAAGATTCCAAACTGGTCCCTTTCACTTTTTATCTGCATTGCTCACTGTTAAAATACAAATAACAAATAGTTTCTGATTATGCATTTCCTATTCGGATTTGTTAAGGGGAGGAATCATGAATATGAGTACTTTGGCTATATTAGCAATATCGAGTCTTGCACTTATTATCTCTATATATGATCTGCTCAGAATTATAGGTTTCACAAAGATAGATCAAAAGCCATCCGGGGATCAAAAAGTCAATCAGCGTGTCAGCTTGGTTATTGCACCGCTGGTAGTCCTTATGGCAGTAAGTTGCGTTGCAGTTTTGCTGTACAGACAGATAAACGATAACAGCGCGTTATCAGATCTTATGTCAATGCAAGGCATAACACTGACGATTACCGGGACTGCAATAACGCTTATAACAATTATTACTGCTTTACAGAACTATGACCGCGAGAAGAAAGACAAAGAACTTGAGGATAAAATTCTGAAAGATCTGGACGAAAGAAAAAATGAATTAGAACAATTCAAAAAAGATATAAAAGCCGAATCAGAAAGCAGTCAGAAAAAACTGACTGAAGGATTTGAAGCAGCAGTAAACGATAACAAAAAGTTCCTGAATGATGCAGGCGAAAAGATTGCAGAACAAAACAAGATCTATGAATCGATGAGAAAAGATCTGAGCGACAATATCAGGGTTCTTTTTGACAGCAATTCTGATGATGATATCCATCTGCGTATCCGCATTGAAAATTACCGCAAACTCCTCAAGGAAAATCCGCAGAGTGTTAATGTCGCACTTGCCTTGATGGATGCTTTAGCCAAGAGAGTTCACGCAGATACTGACGAAGATCAAATGCGCGAAAATGATGAGATTATAACCATTGCTGATCAGTTTATTGAAAGAGGCGATATTGAACCATTGGAAAGAATTAATTTGAGTATCAAGAAAGCAAATGCAAGCTACGGCAACGGCAGACTGACAGTTGATTCAACAAATGCAGAGCTGAAAGCGAAAGCTTCAGGTTATTATGACGATGCTTTAGCCATCTATCATATGCTGCTGAATGATATTGAGGTTCCTAAAACACTGACCGGTTACCTTCACGGCTATCTGGGCTTATGTTATTACTGGAAATACCGTGCTTCCGAGCATAATCAGGATGTTCAGTCGCTGGATGAATCAATCAGACACTATCAGCAATGTGTTCTCAGTCAGCCAAATGATGCGAAGATGCTGAACAGTCTGGCGGTTTCAAAACAAAACAGAGCAAGAATTATTGAAAACCTCGAAGAGAGAATTACGGCACTGGATGATGTGAAGAAAGACTATAAACTTGCCATTGCAGCAGATCCCCGCCGGCAGAAGAGCTGGCTGAATATTGCGGCAGTGGATTCAGATATTATTCATCTGCTTTTGAATGTTGATATCAGAAAGAAAGACATTGTCATTGAAATCCCTGATC
Organism: Erysipelotrichaceae bacterium; assembly: GCA_030525525.1. Lineage (GTDB taxonomy): Bacteria > Bacillota_I > Bacilli_A > Erysipelotrichales > Erysipelotrichaceae > Bulleidia. The sequence goes on along the minus strand of JAUNEN010000065.1, from coordinate 12,536 downwards.
AAGAAACAGCTGCAAGAATCAAGAAATTGTATTCTGAAGGTGTTGAGCATATTGAAAAAGCAATGATGATCAATCCAGGTTTAATCGATCTGTATTTCAAATATGCAGATCTGGCTTGCTGCTGTGCAATTGTTTCAGATGATGAAGAAAGGCAATCACTTCTTGCTGAAGCGAAAAAGCGTCTCGAATATGGTACCTTGCTTGATAAAGACAGCAAGCAACTGCAGATGGTTAAAAATCTGTATGAAGCATGCATTCGCTTCTTCAACGGTCAGAATTAAAGGATTTTGCTGCAACGTGCAACACATTTCGTTTAACCGCTAAACAGCTGGGAATACTTAGGTAATATGAAAAACCATATCAGTAGGACTGGATTCGATGCCTCCCAATTATCTGATATGGTTTTTTGAAATCTTAAAAATGCCACGTTTTAGAGAAGAGATTTTCCCATCGATTATCAAGTATTTCCTCAAGCTCACTATCATTTTTTGACTGTCATTGTGTGAAAATCAAATGTCAAGGGGTGTTACGGTTTTTGTAACAAAAGTTTTTTAAAACAATGTCACAATAAAATCGGCAGCAGGGATTCGTCCTATAGTCCATGCAGGCACTGCTGCTGATCACAATGATCTACAAAGAAGAACAGTCTACTCCTTTCGAACCTTAATAGGTCTACAGCAAATCCCGCGCCTGCACGGGATTTGCTGCTATTTGCAGTCAATGCTGTAATGCCTAATATGCCTCAATTGTTATTAATAAATCGTTTATCAATTAGTTCAGAAAAGAGCTGCAAGGTATGAAACCGTAATATGAGAATTTGAAGCGAATGTTACATGTACGCCACCATCACCAGAAATTACATCAGTTTCTTTAATTTCAAGCTGATTGTACACACCCGCTTCATCAAGTTCTCCCTGTTCAAGCAATTTTGATAATCGCTGTTTGCAGCAATACCCGATTCCTTCAGAATCTTTGCCTAAGACACACCATTAATTCTTAGCCCTTATAAATCAAAGCTGCGATCTTTGTTGTAATCTGTTCCGACTGCTCAGTGAGATTTCCTTCATCTGTCAGAATCGGTGTGTCGAGTACCGCTTTTATTGAACATGCTGTTGAAGCTGCTGCAGCAATTGCTTTCTTTGATTCAGGCTTGTACAGACGATAGTCTGTTCCTTCTTCTTTAACGATATCCTGCATGAGCCAGATCTGCTTTAAGAAGTAGGAATCAAGATGTGCAAGCAGGTTATAGAACATATAAGTTCTTCTGCGGATTGCAGAACATTTCATTGATGCAGTATCAAGTGCAGCTGCGATTTCTTCTGCCTGTGCCTGGTTTTCAAGTGCCTTCTCAAGTTTTTCTTCTGATTTGGCACCAGTGATCAGACCCATGACCATAAGTGCAGGTCCTGCAACAAGACCGCCTAAAACCATGACACCGCCAGCCATTCCAAGGCCTCCAGCCGCAAGTGAGCCACCGCCAAAGAATGCAAGTGTAGCATTTGTAGCTGCTGCTCCGCTTAATGCAGAAATTGCTGTGCCCGTTGACGCTGCCGCAAATGTCTGAGCTGCGCCATATGCACCAATTGCAGTCAATGCACCGCCAACCGCACCGGCAGTTACACCGCCGGCAACATTTGCTGCAAAGTTACCAAGTTCTTTTAATTCTTCAAAATCATTCTGGTCGATATGAAGATTCTGAAGCTCTTCAAGACCTGTTGATTCAGTAAAATCTACGTTTTTGATCTTTTCAAATGTATCCAGGAATTCATTGACACTGTTGTTAAGAACAAACAGCTTGATGGTACCGAGTTCTTCAAGAGCAGTTGATACCTGTGTTCTCTGTCTTTCAAGTGTGTCTCTTGCGTTATTGACACTTTCATTTGCAATGTTATTGATTGCATTTGCTTTCGAATTATCTGTAACTGCTTTTGCTGTTTTACCTGCTCCGAATAAGCCGGTTGCTACAGCTGTTCCGATAAATAATAAGGGTAACGGCATCTTACTTACCTCCTTCAGTCAAGCATGAGCGCTTGTACGCCCTGCATAATGGCACTCTTGCGCTGTGCCAGTTCATTGATATTCTTTTCAACTTCTGCAAACGGACGATCAGAATGACGGAGCCATTCCTCTTCTTTTTCGATCGCAAGCAAAGTCTGAACTGTGCTTTCCATTTCCATGAGAACTGTCTTGTCAATCTTCAGCCAGCGAAGCACAGAGCGAAGAATTCTCTTTTCTTCTTCTGAATAATCTTCATCAGTTTCTGAAATAACAATCAGATTCCATAACAGCAGCTTCGGATGAATGATTCCTTCAGGTGAATTCTGTGCATTCTTGACTTCTTCACCAATGCAGTCAACAAGATTTTCAATATAGTATTCACTGTCTGTTTCTTTTGAAATATTGGCATCACATACGGCAAGAAGTTCATCTTTATGCTGATCAAATTCAGGATCAACATCTTTACCGATTTCATCAAATTTTTCGAGTTCTTTTGCATCCAGTCTGCCATCTGCAGCCATCTGATAATAGATAATCTTCAATGCTGCCTGAGGGGTAAGAAGTTCATTCGGTTCCTCTTTCTTGGCAAAAGCGGATGCTGCTTTGTCAAAGATTTCAGCACCTCCGCTCACAATTCCGTTGAATGCATCTTCGCCCATTTTGGAAAGATCCTTCATTGATTTTGAAAGATCGATGTCTTTGGCAGATTCAGCAAGATTCTGTGCCTGCTTTACCACATCTCCTGCTTTTTCAGCCAGTGTTTTCTTTACATTATCGAACAGTCCCATCGTATAATCTCCTGCATTTTTACAAGAAGGAAGTATGTTACTAGCCCCTGAATAAGATCTCTTTTAACCTGCAAATCAATATCATTACCATAGATATCGTTCAGAGCAGAATTTGCCACCTCTGTTAAGGCTAAAGAGTCTGATGATTCGCTATATACTTCTTTCATACCTTTAAGTGTTTCACTGAACAGCTCAGCGACAACTGGTGCTATTTTTGTCATTCTTGGCACAGCAGGAGGGTTCAGCAACATTTTGATAATTCTCACCTGCACACTTGAAGAGAGATTCATTGCAACTAATTTCGGACGAATTTCTTTCAAGACAACATCTTTATCCAGTCTGGTTCCGTTGCTCAACAGTTTTGCAATCGTCAGTTTATCCTGATCATGATTAGCTCTTTCTACGACCTCTCTTTTATATTCAAAACCCGTTTGCGGATTGTCAAATTTCTTAATATGGCAAAGAACAGGCTGAACCCATTCATTCTGATAAACTGCGGCTACGCCTACTGGCAGTTTTGCAAGTTCGCTGATCTGATCATCATTTAAATTTGCTGCCTTGCCGACCACCATACGGTCTGTTTCGTCCGGCAGGCGCATAATGATCTTTGTGTTTGTATTTCTGATTACGGACAGATCAAGCAGTCCCGGAGCCTGATCCGCAATAATAAATCCTTCACCGTATGTACGCATTTCAGCAATCGCATTTGCGAGCATTTCTACACTCTTCCCAAGAAGATTTCCACCCTCGACAGGTTGCTCTGTAGAAGTCCGCTTGAGAAGGTTATGTGCTTCTTCAAGCACAGTTATATGCTTTAAATCATTATTGAATGCTGTTGTGGTAGCCATTCGGTATTCCTGAAGTTTCAACACAAGCATTCCCATCAATAGTGATTTTGTTTCGCTGGATCCCACCCTGCTGAGATCAATAATGACATTCTCGTCAAACAGGTTTTCAGGATTGATTTCTTTACCGGAAAAAATCATACCGTTTATACCGTTTGTCAGTGACTGAAGCCTGGTTAGCAGCGATCCTTTATATGCGCCTTTGTTTTCAGTGTCATATTCGCTCAATTCAATAATGTTTTTGACATTATCCGCAACATCAGAAAGACATGCATACAGTTGCTGAAACGACAAAGAAATATAAACCGAATAAATTATTGCCTCCCGCTGAAACTTTGAAACATAGTTTCTTCGGAGTTGATCGCAAAAGCTATGAACAGGTACTGGAAATGCTGAACCTTGCATCAGAATACGGATGCTCCAATATATGTGCAGAAGCAGGGCGTGCTTTCAGCATTAAATACAATAAACCGCTTGATGAAGCAGTGAAATATGCTGCGCAATTTGAAATGGACATGGACGAAGTCAAGGAAGCGTATGAGGATGACCCATCCTATTTATTAGAGCAGGGAATCAATAATCTGGATGAATTCTACTATGACTGGATTACTGATGATATGACAAATGAGATTATGATGCATTGCTATTTTGATCTTGGTATGGATGTGAGTTCAAGCTATGATGTCGTTTTTAGAAACGGAATTGAAACTGTTGATATCAAAGATCTGGATAAACCTCATGCATTTGCACTGTCCTACACTGGCGATGCATGCACAGCTTATGAAGCAATGAGAATGGCAGATTATTTTGTTGGGAAAAGCAATTCGGAACAGATTGATTATGCGAGATTTGCTTCATTTATGGATTATCTTCTGGGGTATCATGATGCTTTTGATATGCCGAATTGGGATGATGCGTATAGTGATTCAGAACCCTTTGACTGGCAGGAAATGGAAATATATGTTGATTGCTCAGATGATCAACATGATTTATTCGAGGCACGCCTTGATGAAGATGAAGAACGCCGAGAGAGCTGGTATTACTCAGGAAATCTGAATGAAGATTCAGATGTGAGTGAAAATGAAAATAATTGGAATGATGACTTCTGGGACTTCATGCCCGAAGAAGACGAGTATTGATAAACAGATCAATCATAGAGGAGTGAAATAATGACATACTTAAGTTGCCGGTACAATGAACTCAAAGGAAAGAAACTGATCCATAATGATTACGGGCACGGTAAAATCATTGAGGTCAAGGGTGATACTGTAAGGATCAAGTTTGATAATTCCAAATACCCTTATCTGTATTTCCCGCTTGATTTTGTCAGAACTTCGGATGTTTTCACTTTTTCCGGTCAGCACCGTTATTACAGCCGACCATTATACTATCGCTATTGATTTCTACTTAACCTATTGAAATCAGAAGAAAAGAATGCATTGGGGATCTAACAGTTGAGTAGTTTACAGCTACTCGAAGAGGTTAGATCCTCTTTTTCTGTACACGATCAAGCGTTCAGTCAGGCTTAATCTGCTGTTACGTCAATCCTCCGAAATAAAAATGGCGATTCCGCTTGCCCGAAACTGCATTAAAACATCATTGATTGATCTCACATTGCCAATTTTCATGCATCAGATCATCAGTTGACCATTCCGGAAGGATTACAAACTGAAATATTGCTGTCACTTCCTCCACGGCTTGAGATCTACTTCTGTAGCAATTCGCTTGTAAATCAGATCATTTGGTTTTGTGGTTTCAAGGTCAAGAAGGAATGTTCCAATATATCTGTATGGCTCTTTCGGAAACTTTCCGAATGTAACAAGCGGTTCTACGGTATATGAAGAGACTGATTCGACAGAGCTGTATGCTCGGATGATCATTCCGTCATCTGACAATGTATTGATCCATGCTTTGGTTTTGCTCTGTGCTTTCAATTTTCCGTTTTCAGTTACAGCCATTTTAGGGAACCAGGCTCTGAGTGTTTTCTCTTCGTTCAGAAAACAACCTGATTGCATCCATGCTTTATAGTGCTTGTTAAAGCATTCATTCAAGGCATCAACTGAGCGGTCAAATCTATAATCATCGTTAACTGAGATCTTCATCGCATGATGAAGGTTTCTTTTATAATTGTTCAGCCTTGATGGTGATCTGAGAATTTCCTGGAAACGTTCATCCAGCATTCTGCATGTTTCTGCCAAGCAAACAAGATTGTATGTATAATCAGCTTCTCCTGAAGGAGAGGATAATTCTTCAAATGCATGTATTTGTCTAATAAGTTCATCTTTCACTTCAATCAGATCATAATAATTATCATTCTCATGCAGATTCACAAATTGCTCCGGACTGATCATCATTCAATTGTTCCTCCAATCATTGATGTTTCTATTATATTGACTATCAGTCTATCCTTTCGGATAGGTCCCAGATCGTTTACGAACAAGGTCCAAATTTGCTGATTCATACAAGGTATAATAATTGTTAAAGAATTCTTGCAAGAAAGTATAAGGACAATTGTATGAGCAGAGAAGTGAATAGCAAAAGAATAAAGATTCTTGACGCTGCTGAACGGATTGAATACAGCGCAATATATAAAGTGCTGAATGATGCTGCAGGAACAGATTATGCCGGATGGATGAAAGCAACATGGCCTGATTTGAAACCTGAACGTTCCTTCCGTTTCTGGTTTCCTAAACTTGCTGAAACAGAATATGGAGTGGATGTTCCGGCTGTACTAACATATATCAATACGATTTCTGAAGATTGGAATGAACTATGTTTTATTGATCAGAGAGACAGAAGCAATGAGACATATGAACCGTACAACGGATATGTACTGATCTATGCAAAAGATCCGAAGGGCGGTCCTTATATTTTCCGCGGAGTATTCAAAGATGATCCGTCAAAGTCATGGCCGGGGCATTTTGTATGCAGGAGAATCGGTACTAAAGTGAAACTGATCGGTCAGCCTGCATACAAAATTGAAATTCTTGACGACTTCAGGAAGAAATAAATCTCTGGTTTTTACAATTCTGTATTTAAAAAGAGTTTGATGTACGTTGAGGGTAAGAACGTATAATTTTTGCAGTATTTATTATCAGACTCGCTTATGACGGAGATACCAATGAATCAGGTTTTGTTCTTTCAGATCCGGATTGCAGAATTGAATTGAAACCTGCTGAAGCAAAGAAGATGCTCTTCTGGAATTATCATTCAAATGAAGGCAATCCGGAAAGTATTAAGTGGGGAACAGGTCTTTACAGATATCTGGAAGATATAGAAGCATTGCAGATTTTAAGAGACATTGTATCAGTAAAAGAAGGTAAAGATGATCATGACCATGCAGTGGATGTCCTGAATGCATTTATCAAACGCAATCATCTGGAACATATTGAAATATCAGAGAATAACGGACCGTTAGCACGATTGAGAGGTAACAGAAGATGAACTGGCTGGTTCCATGCAATCCTGAAAAATATGATATTTACTCTGCTGTCAGAAAAAGTCCCATTATCTATTGGCGTCAGAGAGTCTCATTTGAAATAGGTGATACCCTTTATATCTATCTTTCAAGAGGCGTATCAGAGATCAGATATAAAGCAGTCGTAACGGATATTAATATTGACAGCAGAACAATCAACGATGAATTCTGGAATGATCCTAAAGAAGTAAACAAAGTTTCAAAGAAGGCAGAAATAAAGATTGTTGAGACGATTCAGTCACAGGCTCTTTCTTTTAAAGAGTTGAAGAACTATGGATTGAAATCAACAATCCAGGGACCGATGAAACTGAATGGTGAATTGCTTGACTATATTCAGATTATTGAAAAAGCAGATAGTTTCTGGAGAAAAAGAAAATGAATCAATTAAATCCTAGAAATCGGAATAAAGATCTGCACAATGCAGAGTCTATCAGCATTGATGATGATTACTGCTTTGACAGAATTGTAGATATCCTGAATGAATGCCTTGGCAAAAACTATAAAGGATATCAGAGAGGAACATACAGCCTGGATGATGATTCCGTCTTATGGTTTCCAAAGATGGCAATTATAGAAAACGGAATTGAAAAATCACAGAGCAGAACGAAAGAGTGGATTAACACGATATCTGAAGACGGTAAAACAATTAGGATGTACAGTCATACCGAAGCTTTGCACAGAACAAAAGGCGACAGCAGAGATTTGAAGCATATTACTTTTGCCAAGTTCCAAGGTGAACCGTACAGATATATCGGAACATTTGTCAGAGATTATGATTTATCTCAACCGAGTGATCATATATTTAGAAGAATCGAAACAGAGTTTGATCTTACACCATGGAGAAGAAAATGATGAATGTACAGCAGAAGCCCAGATTGAAACACATCACCATTGATGATAACTACCGCTTCCCATACAGTGTTCATATCTGCAATGCATGCTTCGGCAAGAATTATAAAGCATGGTTCAGAGCAACGATCAATATCAGTGATAAAACCGATGATGCATTTCCATGGTTTCCTAAACTGGCTGTTATCGAAAATGGTGTTGAAGCAGCACAGGATAAAGTATATGGCTGCATCAATATCCTTTCTGAAGATGGAATGACGATCTATGAAAGTCATTCCGCTGCAGATGGACAGATTGAACATAAAACCAGATATGTATTTGCGAAGCCTCAGGGAGAGGCTTACAGATATGTCGGCAACTTTGTCAAAGACAATGAGGCATCCACATCAGTATTATCAATCTACAGAAGAGTTAGCACAGAAATTGATCTGAGTGAATGGGCAGATGAACCTGTAGAACCTGATGTGCCGATTTTATATGATCAGCAATCTGATTGATCTGTATGTGATAGAGTATAAGTATTACTAATCTGCTGTTAGAAAGAAAGCAGCAGATTTATCAGTTGATTGACTGTTCCCCAACGGAACGGAGATAGTATTCAAGAGGACGAAAGAGGGATTATATGACAGCAATAAAGATTATAAGCAATCCATATCTTCAGGAAATAAAGTTCCAAAAGCAGGAAGATGATTTATGGGAGGACATTAATATTGTTACAGCTCCAAAAAGTCAGCTGCTGAATGATGATATACGTGATGGCTTCTTCCCTTTTGTAGTTCAGCAAATCGTTGATATTATTTGCAATGAGTACGCATCAGAAGATGAACCTGTTGATCTTGTATTTGAAGGGACAGGGGACGAGTATAAAGAATTAGAAACAGTTTGTGCAGAAGAAGTGTATTTTCAGCAGGTGGCTTTGCATAAATCACGGAAGCATCTTGAAAATGCTCGTTTTATTTTGCCAGAGATTCGTGAAATATATAAAGATATAGAACCTTTGATCAATAGAAGTGATCTAGAACAGACAGATTTGATCAAAGAAGAGATCAGTAAGTTTATTGATGCCTCAAGTGATCAGATTCCGATCTGTGTTTTTGGTAATTACAGCACTGGTAAATCAACTTTTATTAATGCTTTGATTGGGCGCGAACTGCTGCCGAGTGGCGATGAACCAATTACAGGTAAAATATTTAAAATCTCAAATAGCAAGCGTGCAGATTTCGCGATCATTTCGTTTACAACGTCAGATGATGTTGTGGAACTGCGAATTGAGGATAATGATTTCATATTCAAAAAAGGTCAAATGGCGAGTGATCTTAATAAGAGAATCTATGAGGAAATGGTTGCTACGCGTGAAGAGTCAATAATCAAGCGTGTAAGAAGAGTTTTGGTTCTTCTTCAGGATTACACCAGAGATAACTCTGAATCAGATATTTCAGACATCATAGAATTGATAATTCCATTTGGTATGGGATTGCTGGGAAATCAGCATAATAATTTTGTGATTTTTGATACACCTGGTTCAAATACTGCCTCTTATAGCAATCATGTGGCAGTACTTAAAAAGGCGATTGCAAAAATGTCCAATGGTATTCCGTTATTCCTGTCAGAATACAAAGCCTTGGACAGTACAGATAATGAAAAACTCTACACTGATATTAAGACTATGAATGAATTGGACAGCCGATTCACAATGATCATTGTCAACAAAGCAGATGAAGCTGATCTTGAGGAAGAAGAAGGCAGGATAGGGCTTACAAAAAACAAGGAAAAAACTCTGCTAAGATTTGCGGTTCCGAGGAACATGTATGGAGAGGGATTGTTCTTTGTGTCTTCGATTATTGGCTTAGGAGCCAAAATTGACGGGCAGTTCAGCGGTAAGCACTATCTGAGAGTCTATTCACGAATTAAGTCTGAATACTCCGATCCCGCAAATCCTATGTGGATTGAGGATCTTGAGGCGGTAATAGTTGAGAATATTGTCGACTATAACCCAGAACTCCATATTCAGAATGAAGTTATTAAAGATGATACACGGGCAATCCAGGCTTTGGAGGCATGCCAGAAGCAGTTGGATATATATAAACAGGAAATCAGTAACAAGATGGAGTGGAAGGCATAGTACTCAAATTGATCCGAGGAGGGTAACCCATGGGAATTAAGAAAATGCTAAAAAGGGCGGGGGCCAAAGCTGCTGATACCGTTGCGACTCTGGCCAGCCTCAGTCCTGCACAGATGCTTGAAGTTGAGGAGTTAAGAGAAGCATATCTTTCTGAGATGCCAGATCCTGGAGATGAAACTGCGCAGGAACTTACGATGCGTCTGCTGGCATCGGCAGGTGTGGAAATATATAATGCATATCTGCCTCAGGTTAAAGAATTATACCTGCCTTTGAACTCTGATGCAGAGTATGATGGCCAGGTTTTTAACGCATCAAAAAATATCAGATATTTCAAAATCACTAAATGGGTAACCGATAAAAAAGAAAACAGTATCGAAAAGCTGGTGAATGTATATGCCAATTTATCAAATGAGAACTGTAATATCGCTCTGATATTCCACCGGACTCATGAAAAAACAGAAACATATTTGGCTGTTGTAAACCTGAGCAATTCTGACAGTAATACTGATGCTGATAATTTCAGTAAGCGGATAGCAGATGCTTTAAGAGGGAACTTTCCCGGCTCAAAATGGGGAGCCGGGAAAGGTAAGATACCTTTTCTGAATGACGAAACTGTGTATTCAGTAGCCAGTGCGTCGAATATTCCTACAGAGAAATCCGAAAAGTTTATTAGTCAGACAATCGAGAAACTGCTGGATGGTACTGTACCTGGCAGAAATGAAAACGAATATTCACTACTATTATTAGCAACTCCTGTCAGAGATGTAGAAGAAAGGAAAATCCGTCTTGCTGAACTGTATTCTGGTCTCGCACCTTATGCCGGATGGCAGACAAACTATACATACACACAGTCCGATTCCACTAATTCAACTGCGACTTTTGGTGTTAACGCCGGAGTCAGTGCCGGTATTCAGCGAGGACAGAATCAGGCTGATACCGCATCGAAAAGTGATACAGATTCATCAACCAAAACTGAGACGGAATCGTCAAGTACTACCGAAACAGACTCGACAACCACCACCACTGGTGAGACGAATTCAACAACTCAATCAAATACTTCTACAGAATCTCAGACCTTCAGCGAGTCACATACCGAAGGAACAAATTCATCAAATAGTCTTGGCGGAGGGGTTACAGCTAATGCGTCGACAACTGTAGGTGCGAATGTTGGAGTTGCAAATGCAAGCGAGACCGTTGGAGGCAGTGTAAGCGTAAACTACAATCATAGCTGGGGTAGTTCTATGTCTGATGGAACTACAGCAAGTACTGGCTCTTCAATTGCTCAGGGAAGTGCAGAAACAACAGGTACCACATCATCTGAATCAAAGGGGCATGCTATAGCACGGACCACCGGCCGAGCAGTTGCAGAAGCGTTGGGCAGAGCTGTGACGAAAGGATCTGCCAGAAGCACAGGCACTTATAAAGGAGTGAATCTTGGCGGCAATTTTGGCGCTAATTTTGCCAGATCTTCAAACGTGACTGCATCCGTCGGAAAGAATGAGGGAATTACACAATCATATACAAACTTCACAATTAAGCACACTCTTGAGATTCTTGAAGAACAGATGAAGAGATATGAGAGCAGTGTTGCATTGGGCATGTGGGATTTTGCTGCGTATGTTTTAAGTGACAATATTAATACTGTTAACAATGTCGCGCATTCTTATGTAGCACTCACACAAGGAGAAAAATCATATCTGTCTCAGGCATCAATTAATACATGGCGTGGTAATGCCAAGGAAGAAAAAGAGGCTGCAGCAGAAATTTGCAAATATCTAAAAACTCTTCGTCATCCTATATTTGTAATTAACCCGGAAATTGTAAAGAATGATGCAACTTTCAATATATATCCAACAACGGTAACAGCAACAACAAGTCTTTCCGGAAAGGAACTCGCTTTTTCGTTGAACTTCCCTCAGAAGTCAATTGTCGGTCTTCCTGTACTTCAATGTGCGGAGTTTGGACGGAATGTGGTTTCTTATAATGAAAATTATAATCAAGAGACGCTCTCTCTTGGGTGTGTTTTCCATATGAATCGTGATGAAGAAGTAGAAGTCAGACTATCTATGAATTCATTATCCGGTCACACATTTGTGACAGGTTCTACTGGTAGTGGCAAGAGTAATACCGTCTATAGATTATTGAGTGAAGCAGTAAGGAAAAATGCTAAATTCTTAGTTGTTGAACCTGCTAAGGGTGAATACAAAACCATTTTTGGAAACAGCAGTAATGTTTCAGTTTATGGCACGAACCCGATCATCACTCCGTTATTGAAGATCAACCCGTTCAGTTTTCCGAAAACAATACATGTCCTTGAGCATCTTGACAGGCTTGTTGAAATATTTAATGTGTGCTGGCCAATGTATGCGGCAATGCCTGCTGTACTGAAAAATGCAATAGAGAAGTCATATGAGGATTGTGGATGGGATCTTATTGAATCAACAAACGAATTTGGC
>JAUNEN010000064.1 GCA_030525525.1 Erysipelotrichaceae bacterium | reverse complement strand
TTCTGTTTTGCCTGCACCGCAGACACAGTTCAATAAAATATCATCGGTATCAATTAGCTTTGCGCATTGATCTGATATCTTCTGCTGGGCAGTGGTCAGAGGATATTGAAGAACATATTCTTCGCTTCCTTCTTTAGGCGCTCCAAGTGAAACCGGTTCATTTTCCTCTTCCAGCATCACGACTCCGAAGGCAATGCATTTACGGCAGTACCATCCTCTTTCACCATGATAAAAATATGTTTCATCTGTATTCAGACATCTCGGACATTTCATCAAAAAAACCTCCTGCTCTGTTTATTTGCTGAAAGTTCTTCGATTCTGTGCTTTTGTTTGTTTATGAATATCCCGGATACAGCCATATCCGCTCCGTCAGATCCAATAGAATCGGATTCAGTGCAGAATTCAAAACATATTTTTCTGTACGCAGCTAAACCGGTCTGCGAAATAAACATCACATCATTTTTTCCTCATAAAACAAAAGGCCTCCTGTCTGAATACAGACAGAAAGCCCGGCAATTCCATTTTTAAGATTCATCCAGAAGCTTTGTCAGAATATCATTGAACATCAGGAATGCAAATGTATCTGAAAGAACCGTATGTCCTGCCGAATCAGCCATTGTGGAGCCCGGCAGTACAAACACCTCATCAAAGTTGTGGCGCAGCGGATGTTTCGCATTGACCGTAACCAGTACCATATAAGGCTTATTGTCCCCTGATTTTCTGACCGTCTGCATCAGCGACTGATAGCTTGAACCGCTTAATGCCGAATAAACCAGGATCATATCATCGGAGTTATATGAAAAAGGCATAATATCAGCCGGCGGAATCATCGAAACAATATCATGTTCAAATGTCAGCGTGATCAGAAGCTCTTCGGCAGGAAGTCTTGAAAGATTGGTTCCGAGGATCAGCACACGTTTCATACTGCGCATCTTCTGAATCAAAGCACGGATTCTGTCCCTTTCGGCCGCTTCATTGACCTGCATGATCACTTTTGCATAGATCTCGGCACTGGATGCACTGCCGGAATCATTCCGGTAGGATTTGAGATCCTGCTGGAACTGATACTGAAATTCAACATAGCCTGCAAATCCGAGTTTCTGAGCAAACCTGGTCAGTGCTGATTTTGTAAACTGTCCGCCCTCACAGATTTCACTGATGCTGTTATATGCAAATTCTCCCGGAAACTTCTTGATTGATTCGTAAATCGCACGGTCTGTTTTGGAAAATGAAGAAGCTTTTGAGTCCATTAATTCAAATACATTCATAAGACGATTCCTTTTCTATGAGGTTATTATAACCGATCAAAAAATAAAATGTGTTTCATTTTTATATTTTTACTATTGACACACGTTTCACTTGTGGGTATATTGAATTCGTCAAGTAAAAGCGCTTTCACAGCTGGGCCTGATCAGCACAGCAAAAGAGGAGACAACTCAGGAGTGTAAGGAAATGGAAAAGTTTTTGGATAAACTGATCGCTATATCAGCCAAATTTGCTCAGAACAGTGTATTAAATATTATTCAGGGAGCGTTCATGATGCTCATGCCGATTACAATGATCGGCGGTTTCACAGCTTTGTTCAACGGTCTTGGAATCGACCCTTATCAGGCATTCATCACAAGTACAGGAATCAAATCAGTACTTTCCACAATCTATCAGTGGACAATCGGAATGTTCGGTGTCTATGTGGCATTCCTTGTCGCCTATCAGTTTGCTAAAGTTCACAGATGTGCCAAATCAGAAATCGCAGTCGGTCTTACTTCACTGGTCTGCTTCATGATCGTCACACCGTATGTCATTCCGGAAGAGCCGTTCGCACCGGCTTCCCTGCCTGTCAACTGGCTCGGATCAAGCGGTCTGTTCACAGCGATCATCACCGGTTTCGTTGTCGGCTATATCTTCAAATTCTGCACAGAAAAGAACATTGTCATCAAGCTGCCTGAACAGGTTCCTCCGATGGTTTCCGCTCAGTTCACAAGCATCATCCCGGGTGCTGTATCCATGATTCTCTTCGGAATCCTCGGCGCAGTATTCGCAAAGACATCATTCGGCAGCTTCCACCAGGTCATCTATTCCATCGTTTCCGCACCGCTCAACGCAGTCGGCTCCAACGTCTTCGGCTACTGGATCCTCATGATGGTATTATACGGACTCTGGTTCTGCGGTATCCATGGCGGCATGACTGTCGGACCTGTCATCATGATGCTGTTCATGCAGCTGCAGATGGACAACATGACAGCTTTCCAGAGCAACATGCCTCTGCCTCACAAGTTCATCGGCGATGCATTAAGCTTCGGTACTGGTTCCATTCCGCTGGTTATCGCAGCGCTCATCTTCTGCAAGTCCGAATCCTGCAAATCCATCACAAGACTTGGCTTCCTGCCGGCATTCTTCGGTGTTGACGAGCCTGTCTACTTCGGTCTGCCGATGATTCTGAACCCGATCTTCTTCGTACCGTGGGTCATCATCGCTCCGACTGTCTCCGTCTTCGGAACACATCTGCTCAAGACAATCGGCCTGCTCGGTTATGCAAACGGCACAGCCGGCTCCAACGCTGCCAACCTTCCGTTCTTTGTCGGCAACCTCATGAACTACGGCATCGGCGGTCTGATCTGGGGATGTGTATTATTCGTCATCATCGTGCTTGCCTACATTCCTTTCATCAAAGCATATGACAAACAGATGCTTGAAAAGGAACAGGAATTACAGAACAACTGATCATTTGAAAAGGATGGTGCGGAGGGAAAACCTCCGCACTTTGTTTACAGAAAGAGGAATAAAAGATGAAATTACTTGTACAGAGCGACGACTACGGAATCACAAGAGCTGTTTCACTGGGCTGTATTCACGGCATCAGAAACGGTGTTGTCAGAAATACAGGCATGTTTGCCAATATGCCCTGGATTGAAGAATGTGTTGAATGGATCAGACCTTATCTTGATCAGATTGCATTCGGCATCGATCTCAACGCTTCGACCGGCCCTTCCATTCTCGGCCATGAAAAGCTGCCGACACTGACTCATGAAGACGGCACATTCCTCGGTTCAAAGGAAAACAGAGCACTTGATACAGATGAAAACAACCATGACCATCTGGCCGATCACAGAGATGAGCTCTATGCGGAATTCAAGGCACAGATTGAAAGATATATCGAGCTTGTCGGCCATAAGCCTGACTACATTCATAATCATGCCTACGGCACAAAGACTACCGATGAAGTGACAAGAACTCTTGCAAAGGAATACGGTGTTCTCTGCTCGGTTGCATTCATGGACAGAGAAGAAGTCACGGAACCCGGCATGGGCTGGTATGTCTGGGGCGGTCCGGAAGCTCAGCTGAATGAAGATCCGATCAGCTATATCACAAATCTTTCAGAAGATGTCATGAAGAGTGAATATGTTTATATCGTTTCCCATTGCGGCTATGCAGATGCGGATCTCTTTAAACTGACAAGCTTTACGCTCTGCCGTCCGAAGGATCTTGAATGCATGTGCAGCGAAGAAATCAGGAACTGGGTCAAAGATAACAACATTGAACTGGCTTCCTTCAAAGACCTTCCTCAGGAGTGGTTATGAGCCTGACCGAGAAGTTTCTGTGGGGAGCTTCCACAAGTGCATTTCAGATTGAAGGCGCATACAACATCGACGGAAAAGGCCTTGCCACAACTGATGTCAGACATGTGCCGGAAGGAATGGCTGATACAAAGGTAGCCTGCGATCACTATCACCACTGGAAAGAAGATGTTGATCTGATGGCTGAGCTCGGTCTGAATACCTACCGCATGGGTTTCTCCTGGAGCAGAATCATGCCGGATGAAACCCTCACTCCCAACCCGAAGGGTCTCTCATTCTATGATCAGCTGATCGATTATCTGCTTGAAAAGAACATTGAGCCGCTTGTCACTCTCTATCATTTTGAATGCCCGCAGGCTCTTGTCGATGCATTCGGCGGCTGGAAAAGCAGAAAGATGATCGATGCCTATGTGAAATATGCGGAAGTCTGCTTCAGACATTTCAAAGACAGAGTGAAAAAATGGGTCACCGTCAACGAACAGTTCATCGCAACCGCCGCACCGGATCTTGCGATGGGGTATATCGAAGATCCTTATGAAAGATCAAAGTGGATTTATCAGATTTCCTACCACGTTTCACTTGCCGAGCACAGGGCATTCAGCCTGCTGAAGGAAATTGATCCTGAGGCATATATCGGTCCGGTATGTTCGATCCAGGTTGTCTATCCGGCAACTTCAGACCCGAAAGATGTCGCAGCCGCAAAGGAAGCGGAAGAAATGATGGAATTCATTCTTCTTGATCTGAGTGTCTATGGGGAATATTCACCTTTTGCAAAGACATGGCTGAAAAAAAGAAATCTGTATCCCGAAACAAAGCCGGAAGATGCAGAAATTCTTCATTCATCAAAACCTGATTTCATCGGCGTCAATTATTACTTCAGCACATGTGCAAAATATGAAGAAAAGCCGTTCGGATTTGATACATCATTCTTCTGGGCAGCCGATGACTGCCGCATTGTACCAAATGAACATGTACAGAAAACAGAATGGATGAACATGGGTACCGATGCACTTGGTCTCTATGACGGAATGCGCAAGATCTATGAGCGCTATCATCTGCCGCTCATCGTGACAGAAAACGGAATCGCAGTCAGTGAAAAGCTCGATGAGGAAGGAAAAATCCATGATGATTACAGAATCGCCTACCTGAAAGATCATATCGATCAGGTATTGAAGCTCAGGGAGGAAGGCTATCCGGTATTCGGCTACTGCCCGTGGAGTTTCATGGATGTTCTTTCCAGCCACCAGGGCTTCTCCAAAAGATACGGTCTTGTCTTCATTGACAGAACCGAAACAGACCCGAAGGAATGCGCAAGAGTGCGCAAAGACAGTTTCTTCTGGTATCAGAATGTGATCAGAACCGGAAAGACCGTATAAAATTCAAAGGCAGCCTGTCAATATTCAGACTGCCTTTTCTTCTGCTATGAATTTTCAGATACTGCATGATAGGAGATGATGATTTCCACATCATCTGCCACAAGCTCCGACTTTCTGAAAGACGTGTTTTCACCGATTCTGACTGCAATGATTCTTGAACATCTGACATCATCTGAATCAGACAGGTCGCAGACAGGTCTCAGTATGATATTTTTGAATCCGGCATTTCTGAATTCAGCAGCTGCCTCTTCATAAGTCTTTTCACTGTAATAATCATCGGAATGCATCAGGCGGATGAATTTTGCCTGATTCTTTTTTTCCTGGGCAGCCGGCTTGCGGTAATACTTCAATGTGATCAGTGCATCCGCATCGATCCACTCGCCTTCTTTATAATCACCAGAACCGTTCACAAGTGTTTCAATCACATCGTTTTCCTTCATGAACAATGCATTCTGCGTGCTTGCCTCACGGCGGATATTGGAGAAGCCGAGTTCTTTCAGAATACTGCCAGCTTCAATTGCACTCTTTCCGCTGAATGACTTTTTCTGAAAGGAAACCGGAAGTTTCGACGGTGCAATTCTCTGCTGATAAGAATCGAAATATTCTTTTGCCAGAATGAATTCATTGCTTTGTGTCCAGTTTCTGCATTCATAAGCCCTTACCGCATGGATGGGATGCGACAGCTGGGAAAAGCGCATCTGTTCAAGTGTCTTGTTCAATACATTCTTCTGTGTCAGTCTGTTGTATTCTTCCGCCTGTTCCATGAACGCTTCCACATTCATTTCTCCGGATATATTCTTTGTGAAACCGGCAAACCGCATGCAGAGCTCAATCAGATGATCTGAACTCCCATCGCATAATACAGCCACTCTGTCAGCGGAAAGCTCACTGCAGCGCATCCATTTGCGGAAGGCAGCCATGACCGGATAAATCACGGCAGCCGACAGAGGCATCATGGTCAGAGCACCGGAAAGGATCATTGAACCCATCGTGCGGTAAAGCACATGATGGCATACGATATGTCCGCATTCATGCGCCAGAACCGTCGGAATCAGCTCTTCGGGAAGTGTTTCCAGAAGTGCGCTTGTCATTACAATGAACGGTTTTGTATCACCGGATGTATATGCATTCGGAACCACATCAAGCTTCAGGAAAAGATCAGGCGTCTCAATTCCGAGCTTCTTTGAAATCTCCTTCAGCATCTCATAGTATTTCGGAAGCTGCTTTTCGGAAATCCTGATATAGGATGCCATATTCTCCATATGCATCAGTTTTTCGCTCCAGCTGTTCATGAAAGCTTTGGTCACCTGTGAAAAGCCGGGAATTGCCTTGAGTGCATCAAGTGCAGCTTTATCTGTTTCATGCAGAAATACATATTGATTCATTGCCATATCCAAATCCTCCGATTTCATTTTATGTCATTCAGCCTGTTTCGTTTCTTAATATTTGAATGACCGAAAGAAAAGAACCCCGTTCAGGATTCTCTTCGTTTTGCATATGTATGAATTGAATCAATATCTTCTGACTTCTGCATTGAACATGCGGGCAAGCATTTCCAGCTCATCTGCGACATCTGCATAGATGACGGCATAGTGCGGTTCCCATCCGGAAATCACGGATTCACGGACAATCATTTCCGCATCAAAATCCATTTCAATCACAGTCGATGTGCCGAAGAACTGCTTAGGCGCATCGATGGCTTTTCCTTCGGCAATGAAGAAGCGGAATGTGCCGTCAGGATTTCTGCCGATCCTGAATACACATGCATGTTCACTCGCTTCGCAGCCAAACTCCATCGTCGGGCCGATATGTCTGTTGCAGTGTTCGCCGATCACGGCTCCTGTATCCTTTCTGGCAAGTGAGCAGGCAGCCATGCCGCAATGCCAGAATGTGATTGTATTCTTCTTTTCATCAAGACTCACCGGATCGCCGAAGAACACACTCTTCTCACTTAAGCGCATGCCGATCCACATCGATAATGCGCCATACATATCACTCTCACAGGCCGCCACCACGCCAAGATCATTGAGAATTCCGAGAACCGCACAGACCGGTGTTCCGAAAGCCGTAAAGAAATCAGGCCAGCATCTCGAAGCGATTGCTCCGATCTGATTCTTTTTAACATATTCATCATATGCTTTGTAGAGTCTTGCAAAATCAAGACGGTTTTTCTCCGGAGTTTCCGAGAGACCCACCGTACGATTTTCTGCATCTTTCAGATATTCTTCGCACTCTTCATCACTGAAAGCCTTTGCGGCATCGATCAATTCCCTTGCCTCGATCGCTTCCTGATGAACGCCGAATACTTCAAGCAGATCATTGTCGAGTGCGCGTCCGAAGCCGAATCCCTGCGGTGTATGGCCGATCGCCGCCATCTTCAGTGATTTCATTTCAAAATGCACACGGGCTGCCGCAATCATCTTTTTCACCGTTTCTTCAACTGCCGCTTCATCGGGAGAACCATAGACAAATTCAAACGGTTCTTTCTTGAACTGTCTGATTGTATTTGCCGCAGAGAAAGCACCAGTGAGTGCATTCAGGCGCAGTCTTGTGCCGTCGATTACGGGCTCTCTGAGTGTCCATAAAAGCAGCGGTACATCTCTGAATCTGTGCATGATTTCAGCTGTATAAGCCGCATTTGCAAATGTCAGATTCTGCAGGATGATGAGATCCGGATCAATCGTATCCAGATATTCGCTGAGTGCGTCGATATTCAGAATCATCTTTTCCGGAACAATGACATTGTCCAGATGCTTTTTCAGCAGTTCTTTTGATGTGTCAAAGAGTGCCTGTGCGCTTTCCATATGGAATGTACCGACACCGATCGGAACATAGGCTGCCTGAAATTCTTTCTTCATAACTCTTTCCTCAATATTTCAATTCTTTATTCTCACCGATGAGACCCGGATGGGCTCCCTGATCAATCAGCGGTTTGCGGTCTTTGTGCGCAAGCACCCATTTGTTTTTCTGCAATAACAATACAGACTCAGGATCTTCCGATTCATCTCTTGCCTTCTTTTCTTCTTCACTCAAAGGAGTGTTGGTTCCTTTGGGAAGAATGACGATGTCCATGAATCCTTCATCATGCACACGGCAAGGTGACAGATGCAATGTTGTCTGATACATCTCGATGAGTGTTCCGGCAGGTACATAGAATACCTTCGCATCTTCCGGTGTGATGGTATTGTTTACAATCTGCTGTGTTCTTGCAAGAACAAGCATGAAATCCGTAACTGCATAATTGAGCTCGCTGCCTTTATGATATTCAAATCCGTTGTATGTCGTATTGCGGCCGCTGCAGTAGCCGATCTCAATTTCCATACCGCCGTAGATGACAGACTGAATCTTCTGTCTGATGCCTGTTTCTTCCATGTCACTGACGGAAGCGACATAACGGTTGCCGCTTTCAGGAATTGATGTGTTTTCTTTCATATATGAAGAAAGTTCCGACAGATCAAATCCTCTGACCACGCGCCCGTAATCCGCAAAGACAGGATCATTCACATCATAGATCTCAACATCATTGACTTCATTCAGCCTCTTTAACATGCCTTTCTCCCTCTGACAACTTTGACAGTTGCCGAGAAATCTTCATTTCCATAACCTTTTTCCATCGCTTCGTCATAGACTCTTGCGGCATTTGCTTCGCCCGGCATATCCAGATTGCTCTGCTTTGCAAGATCAAGGCAGATATGGACATCTTTGTGCATATTTGCGATTGAGAAAGCAGTTGTGAAATCTTCACGGGCAATCACATCCTTTTTGGAATCAAGATAGAAATTCTGTCCGCCGCCATAGCTGATTGCCTTTGCGAATGTCAGGATGTCGATTCCGTTTTTCGCTGCCAGGGATGATGTTTCATTGACGCCGTTCTGAATCTGGGAAACAAGAGCGTTGTGGCAGATTTTCATAACAAGTCCTTTTCCGTTGTCTCCCATGCGGATGATATTTTCTCCCATATAGGAAAGCACCGGCAGAACTTTCTCATAATCTTTTTCCTCGCATCCGACATAAATGCCGAGCTTTCCTGCTTCGGCTGCCGGACGGCTTTTGACAACCGGCGCATCGAGGAATGCCGCACCTGTTTTCTTTACTTCTTCAGAAATCTTTACGGAGACATCGGGATCGATTGTACTCATATCAATCCAGATCTTTGTTTCATCAAGTACCTCAAGAATCTCTTCTTTGACTGCTTCGACATGTGCGCTTTTGGGAACCATCGTGATGATGAGATCTGCCTTCTCTGCGACTTCTTTTGCGGAGGTACACCCTATTCCGCCTTCTTTGACAAGAAGGTCTGTTTTTTCTTTGAGCGCATCAAATACATAAACTTCATCATCATGTTTGCGAATGATATTTGCACACATGGCACTGCCCATGATGCCAAGTCCGATAAAACCGATTTTCATTTCTTCTGTTACCTCTTTCTGTCAACAATCCATCGTTATGAATTGATCTTTTCTTTCAGATTCTGAATCACTTCATCATCAAGAAGTCTGCTGTTTTTTCTGTAGAAGACAGGGATCTGCCCGAGCGGTGCCCTGATCAGATAAGTCCCTTCTTTATATTCTTTTCCGGTTGAGAATTCCACCCATGTGTCATCCGGCAGCACCACATGTCTGTCGCTTCTGCCGCTTTTGCGGACAGGTGCCACAAGGATATCTTCGCCAAGCAGATATTCCTTGTCGTAATCAAAGTGATCATCATAGTGATAGAACAAAGGACGCATCACGGGAATTCCTTCATGTGCCTCTTCTTCCAGTTTCAGAAGATAGGGTTTCAGGGCGGTATGAATTTCCGACATCTTTGCAAGATGGGCAAGCAGCTCATCATCCGTATCAAACTGAACGTTTCTTGAAGGCTGGTTTCCTTCATGAAGACGGAACAGCGGCGACCAGACATTCATCTCTTCCCATCTCATCAGAAGTTCTTTGGTGCGGGTCATATGCATGATTGTTGTATATCCGCCCGCATCGGAATGAACAAGCGGCTGACCGCTGAGCCCAAGTGAAAGGCTTGCCGGTATCACGGAATGAAGGCCGTCATCCCTTGACCAGTCGACATGCTGATCACCGGTCCACATGCATGCCGCATTGCCGACACTTCCCGTATATCCTGCCCGCATGAAGAAGAATACACTGTCTTTCACGCCGCACTCCTCGACTGCTTCTCTGTTCATTTTTGCCCAGATGGCAGGCCACTCGTTATGAAGGAGTTTCGGATCTCCTTCATGAAGGACACAATTCACCGGCAGGTATTCGCCGAAGTCTGCCATCCATCCCGACATTCCGATACCGATCATATTTTCCTTGATCAGATTCTTGTACCATTCATAAGCTTCCGGATTGGTGAAGTCGATCATCGCAGCCGGGAAGGTAGTGATGGTCACCATGTAGTCTTCGCCTTTTTTATTCTTCACGCAGTATCCGTGTTCGCTTGCATATTTGTATAAAGGCTTTTCGATCGCCATGAACGGATTGATATAACCCAGGAAATGAACTCCTTTTTCCTTCCATTCTGCAATTTTGTTTTTCAGATCCGGATAGAGCTCATCATCCGCTTTCCAGTTCCACATGACCTGATAGCCAAAACCTGTTCTTCGGCAGCCGCACCAGTCCTGACTCCAGACGCCGTTCACCTTCACGCCTGCTTCAAGAGCTTTATTCAGTCTTCGGTCCACCGCATCGCAGCCTTCCTGGATCGCCAGAATCACGCCGTCATAAAGCCATTCGGGCAGCTTTCCGTATGAGCCGAGCCGCCGGCAGATCTTCCTTGAAATCTCTTCAAACGTCTTTCCGGATTCCATATGAAAGACAGGTCTTTCCTGCAGTCTCAGGCTCAGTTGATCTTCCCTTCTGAAATCAAACTCTGCATAGGAAGATGTGTCGCAATGCAGATAATATTTTCTGCTTGAAACGAAAGTGGGCTGGGCATAGTAGGATTCATAGTTTGAGAACGCCTGCTCGCGCTCAGGATCCTGACCGGCGATTGTCTCACGCACAATCTTGCGTGAAATCCGGTTTGTATTCTGATGTTCTGCCACGAAGATTCTGACTCTTTCTCCCTTGAGGTCAAATCTTGCATGGGTTTCCCCGCAGCCGTAGAAATGTTCATGGCGGCCGCACGGCATCCTGACCCAGAAGCGGTTGACATCCTTCGGTGCATTTCTCATTTCCACATCATAGCAGCCGTCTTTCATCTTCACATCGACGATATATTCGCGGTTTTTCCTTTCATCAAGGAATCTGAGTGTGAAGCCTTCTTCATTCGGTTCATAGCCTGTCTTCACAAGATCGCGCCGCCAGTCAATACGCTTCCGGTAGCGGAAGCTGCCTCTGCTCATGGTGAAATAGTTCCGGCCATGGCCGATCGTCAGCTCCATATTCTTTAACATATGATGAAGCAGTTCTTTCATAGGTCACCTCGTTCGTGAAGAATTATCTGATTTTCCTTTAAAAGATTCATTGCGTCTGACCAGCTGCCGGCTGATTTATTTGCGCCGACTGCTTTCAGAACAGAATAAGACTGTGCGCTGCCGATTGCGGCACAGGATGGAATGTCATATCCCTTCAACCACCCTGCAACAAAGCCGGCAATAAAGGCATCGCCTGCACCGGTTGTATCGACCGGTTTTCCTTTATAAAGTGTCCCCATTTTAAAGACTTCCTTGAAATCAGTCACAAGAACACCTTTTTCACCGAGCTTGATGCCGAAGATTTTCAGTGGGAAGCGTGAGAAGAATGCACAGATTTCATCAGAGTCTTCACTTTGCGCATAAATGGAAGCTTCCTGAAAGCTGGGAATGAAAATATCGCAGTTCATTAAAGCAGACTCGATATTCTTCATCCACCTGCCGCCCCGGTCATAAGACGCATCCAACGAAGTAGTCAAGCCGAGATTATGGGCCCTTTCAAACAGAATGCCGAGTCCTTCTCCGTCAAGTGCCTTCAGTACATTGGCACTGGCTAAATGAAGATGGCGTGCTTTGTTGAGCACTTCATCGCTGACCATATCTTCCGTGAAAAAATGATTGCCGTTATCGGGTACACGGATGATATGGCGCTCTCCTTCATGATCCACCAGGATCACCGGTGAAGCGGTTCTGACACTGTCAGAGTGATGAATATAAGAACAGTCCACACCTGCTTCACGGAGTTCGTTTTCGACAAGCTCTGCAGGAATATCATTTCCCATCGAAGCGCAGACTGCCACATTCAGGCCGAGTCTTGCCATATTGATTGCGCCGTTGACCGCATCCCCGCCGCTGGAAGCGTAATAGCCTTCCGCAAGAATTCCGTCAATGCTCATGAGATCGCGGTCGGTACCTGTAAAAAGTGTGTCCCAGGTAGCAATTCCCGCACACACAGCATCAAATTGTTTATGATCTTTCACGATCTTCTCCTCTTTTTAACTTCAACTTCGATTATATCGCAAATCATCATGAAACCTGAAATCAGTATGTATTTTCACCTTTGCAAAAAGGTACAAAAAAAGCAGTTTCTGCAACTGCTAAATTTCAGAAAGGACTTCGGCGAATTTCTTCTGGAATTCCTCTTCCTCTTTTTTCACCGTATCTCTGTATTCGGCAATGAGATCAGGTGCCAGAACTTCTGAAGAAATCCATTTCAGATTTGTGAGTGCCTTTTCGCTTTTGATGACAATCTGTTCGTAAACCGGACCGATCATCAGAAGTTTCAGTGACTGTTCTTTGGAAAGAAAGCCGCTGGTTGTGATGCCGAGGGTGTCATAGATGGTGTCATTGGCAATCGGTCCGGTGATCACATCTGCTTCAAGCAGATCAGGCTTTCTGTTCCGGTTGGCATCGATATATTCAAACCATGAAAGATCGCGTTCAAAATGATGAACGCTGAGATCTGAAAGATCGAGATCATAGACATTCAGGATTGTATCCTCACCTTTTCTGAATCTGGCCCATCGTTTTGAAAACTCGCTGTTCTGACTGGTATAGAATCCCTGACCGAAGTCCGCATTCTTTCTGCCGTAACGGATGTCCGGATTTCTGATTTCAGAAAAGCCGGTATGATACAGTCTGATGATTTCACTCATAAAAGCCTCCGCTTCTTTTGAAGGTATCATAATCCACAATCTCATTTTTACGTTCTGAAATGTACAAAAAAGAGGAGCCTACATTTCAAAATCCATGCAGGCTTTCATAGATTACATCCATACCAAAAAAGATCAGAAGTGACACACAGCTCCGCATCGGGAGCTGTTTTAATGTATCACAAGATCAGATAGACCGCCGTTCCGATCACGGCAGTGCCTAAGATGATCAGAATCGGATTTGTCTTGAATTTTCTTAACAGAAACAGCGAGCAGACAAACAGGACTGTTTCAACCGGATGGATACCGGAAATTTCAGAAAGCGAGGATGTGCCAAACAGAGCCAGAAGCAGAATCGTCAGACCTGCACCGGCAATCATTGCGACAACTGCCGGTCTTAATTCAGCCAGAACTGCCTTGACTGTTCTCAGTTCACGGTATTTTGTATAGAACCATGCAAGTGTCAGAACAATGATCAGGGAAGGAAGAATACATCCCAGTGTGCATACAATCGCACCGGGCAGACCTGCCATCTTCTGACCGACGAAGGTTGCACTGTTGACGGCAATCGGGCCGGGTGTCATTTCGGCAATCGTTGTCAGGTCTGCATATTCAGCCATACTCAGCCAGCCTTTGCCTTCAACAACGAGGTTCTGAATCAGGGGCATTGCCGCATAGCCCCCACCGAATGCGAATAAACCAATCTGGAAGTAAACCAGGAACAATTCAACGTACAGCATCAGGCAGCCTCCTTCCGGTTCAGCATTGACATGCCCAGTCCAAGCACAATAAACAGCAGGATGATGACGATCGAGGAGACTTTGAAATACCATGTGGCGACAAATGCCGCGATCATCAGGCAGATATTCAGAATGTTCTTTGTTTTGACGACATTTCCGGCAAGATCAATGACGACATCGACAATGATTGCCACAACACCGGCTCTCATCACCTGCAGAGCTGTCTGCACAATGACATTGGTTGAGAAGGCATCATAGATCATGCATACAACACTGATAATCACAATCGGCGGAATGATGGTTGCCAATACGGAAGTGAGGGCACCGGCAATCCCGGCAATCCTGTATCCGAATATGACTGCACTGTTAACCGCCAGAGCGCCTGGCGCAGACTGGGCAATCGCAGTCATATCAAGGACTTCATCATCGCTGACCCAGTGCAGCTCATCGCAGAATTTCTTTCTCATCATACCGATGATCACAAACCCGCCGCCGAACGTAAATGCGGAGATTGTCATCATCGACAGAAACAGTTTCAAAAGATTCACATTCTTCTTTTCCATCGCATCCACCTCATTACGCTCTCTATTATGTCCTCCGATCATTCATATAACAATCTTTATGTTATTATATTTTACATAACCATTCAGTAATAGGTATGACACTCAGACATCTTGAAATCTTCATGGCTGTATGCCGGACAATGTCCATGAGCAAAGCCGCAAAAGACCTGAATATGAGCCAGCCTGCCGTATCCAAGGCAATCAGCGAGCTGGAAGCTTTTTACAATACTTCCCTGTTTGACAGGCTCAACCGCAGAATCTATCTGACCGAAGCAGGAAATGCCTTAAGGCAATATGCAGATACCATTCTTTCCCAGTTCAATGAATCTGTTGCATATCTCAGAGACGGATCATCCTTTCAGAGCTGCCGTATGTGTGTCAATGTGACCGCGGCTGAAAGTATTCTCAATGATCTGCTTTCCGAAATACAGGAAAAACTTCCGGATCTCAATCTCACAGTCGGCATTTACAATTCTTCAGCCATTGAGCAGATGATCCGCAATAATGAATGCGACATCGGCATCATCGACCGCAAAGACGATCAGCTGTTTGATTCGGCTGACCTTTATGAAGAGCCACTCGGCCTGTTTGCCTCAGCTGAGTATTATCCTGACAGCACCATAACAGCTGATGAGCTTCTCAATTACAGACTGTTATTAAGAGAGAGCGGTTCAGGAAACAGAACCGCCTGTGAAAGTTTACTGCAGACAATCAATTACCCGGCCTCATCGATCTGGGAAAGCTCCTCCGATGAAGCATTGATTCTTCTTGCGGAAAATCATATGGGAATCACCATCCTGCCGATCAGCTGCGTGAATCAGAAAAGAAAGATTCATTCCATCCGAGCGGATGGATTCATTCTCAGCAGAAGCTTCTATCTTGTTTCCCTCAGGAACAAATATCTGAATTCACAGATCAGAGCCTGCATGGATGTCATTTACAATTTCTGCCGCAAAAACTGAAAGAAGAGATCCCGTTCATGAGATCTCTTCTGTTTTTTAACCGAGGGCTGTATCAAGTGCCATCATTACGGCAAAGCCTGCCGCAAAGAAGATCGTACCGAGATTTGAATGAACGCCTTCACTCATTTCAGGAATCAATTCTTCCACAACCACATAGATCATTGCCCCTGCGGCAAAGCTCAGCAGATAAGGCATCGCCGGCACAACCGCATTGAGTGCAAGAATCGTCAGTCCCCCTGCCACCGGTTCCACTGCACCGGAAAGAACACCGAGCAGAAAGGATCTGTGCACCCCTTCCCCGTTTGCTCTCAACGGCATGGAGATAATTGCACCTTCGGGAAAATTCTGAATGGCTATGCCGAGTGAAAGTGCAAGTGCGCCGGCCGCGCTGATGCCTGAACTGCCGCTCAGCAAACCTGCATAAAGCACACCGACTGCCATTCCTTCCGGAATGTTATGAATCGTTACCGCTAACATCATCTTCCCGGTCTTTGAAATCGCACTCCGCATTCCTTCTTCGCTTTCATCCAGATGCATATGCGGTACAACTTCATCCAGCACAAGCATGAATGCAATACCAAGGGCAAGCCCGACGAGTGAGGGAAGAAATGCCATTCTTTCCAAATGCTCACTTTGTTCCATTGCCGGGATCAGCAGACTCCATACCGAAGCAGCCGTCATAACTCCTGCCGCAAATCCCTGAAGAATCCGTTCTGTATTCCGTTTCAGCTTTCCTTTCAGAAGATAAACACATCCGCTTCCGAGCGTTGTTCCAAGAAACGGAATCAGCAATCCGATCAATATATCTTTCATAAAACTCCTTTCGATGAATTCACATGTATATGAGTTAGTTATCGCTAACTCATATGATATTAACACAGAGAAAAGAAAAACGGAATTCAGATCATCTTTCTGAAAACCAGAAGATTATCTTCTTTCCGTTCATATCGAAATCCATATTTTTCAGCCAGATGCAGACTGATGAGATTGTCAGAGGTGCATTCAATCACCAGCTGCCTGATTCCTTTTTTCCTGCCGGTCGAAATCATTGACTCAATGCAGGCAGAAGCAATTCCCTTTCCCTGTTCTTCTTTTGCGATGATCCATCCGATTTCATAAGCCGAATCATCATAAGGGTGAAAGATGATATGACCGATCACTTTCTTTTTTCTGATATCTTCAAGTGCATATACCGGTGGACGATCACGCAATCCGTATGTTTTCAGAAATTCTTCCGTTTCCTGAAGAGAATAAGTTTTCTCCATGAACCGCATCACTTCCGGATCATTCAGAATTTCAAAAAGATCATACAGGTCTTCTTTTCTGTAAGGGCGGATTGAATACTGTTTTTCAACAATCATTTCTTCTGACTGAGATCTTCGGGAACTGTGATCTTGATATTGCCGTAAGAGCCTTCTACAGCTTTCACTTTCACATCGGAATATCTTTCAATCAGGGATGTATCGTCGGTTCCCGTGAATCCTTCATCAAATGCCTGATTCATGCACGAAACAAGAAGCTCTGTTTCAAAGGCCTGCGGAGTCTGTGCATTCATAAGGGTATTGCGGTCGGGTGTTTCGACAATATATCCGTCTTTGACAACCTTGATCGTATCCTTGCTCGGCACACATAAGAGAGCCGCCTTTTCGGTTTCCATTGTTTTCTTCAGCCTCTCAAGACTGTCTGAATCAAGATAGGGACGTGCTCCGTCATGAATCATGACCGCCTCTGCAAATACCGTATCCAGGCCATGGGAAACACTTTCCTGTCTTGTGCTGCCGCCGCGGACAATTGAAATCCTGCCCGGCCATCTTTTCTGCATGTTGTGATGATAGTAATCTTCAGCATCCGTGACAAGTGTGATCTGCACACAGTCTTCGTCATTCATAAAAGGCTCCATGGCATGTTCGAGTATGGTCCGGCCGTCTTCCAGTTCTGCATAAACCTTATTGAAGCCGAGTTTCATGCGCTCGCCTTTTCCGGCTGCCACAATAATTGTGCTGTATTTCATAATCTCATTCTTCTTTCTTAAAACAATGATAACAAAAAAGATCTCACTTAAGAGATCAGATTGCCGATGAGCCCATATGAGACAAGTGTCATAATGACTGCCGCTAAGAGAATACCGAGCAGAATGGAGACAGATGCCTTCTTGAGATCCATATCAAATAACGCCGCGACAAGACTTCCTGTCCAGGCTCCCGTTCCCGGCAGCGGAATGCCGACAAACAGCATCAGTCCGAGGAAGCCATAGCGGTCAATCTTGGGTTTATTCTTTTCCGCTTTGCGGATCAGCCATTCAGCAATACTGGACATATGATGATCAGCCATCCAGTGAATGACTTTCTTGATTAATAAAAGAATAAAAGGAATCGGAACGATATTGCCGAGCACACACCAGAACACGCCCTCCCACATCGGGATGTTCAGCATCCTCGCAAGAATCAGTCCGCCTCTTTCTTCAATGAGAGGAATCATACTGACTAAAAAGACAGACAGATGCGGGGATACAGGCACATGTGCCGCCCACCAGGCAATAAAAGCTTCAACCATATCGAATACCTCCGAACCTCACGTCCGTTACTTTATCACATGTGATCAAACACTTCAATTTGATGTATTTTGGCCTTAAAAATCGGTAGAAAAAAACTTCTAAAAAATTTTGCTGAAGTGAAAAGTTAACTTCCACTCCAAAAGGGTGAGCCGGATAAGTGG
>JAUNEN010000145.1 GCA_030525525.1 Erysipelotrichaceae bacterium | reverse complement strand
GCTATGGCGAATGAGGTCGCTGAGCGCTATGCGCAGGGGCTCTTTGAACTTGCAAAAGAGAACAATACAGTCCGTGAAAAAAAGGAACAGGCAGTTCTGATTCTGAAGGCACTCTCACAGAATCCTGAACTTGCAGTTTTTCTCAGAGCAGTCAAAGTTACAAAAGAAGAAAAGAAAAATCTGATTGCGACTGTCTTCGCAGATGCGGCAGACAAAGACACAATCAATCTGATCAGGCTTCTGATCGATAAGGGAAGGATCGGATATTTCCGGGAAATATTCACGGAGTTTGTCCGCCTTGCCGACGATGAACTCGGAATCGCGACCGCAGTCGTTGAATCCGCCCGCGAACTGAAAGCGGAAGACATCGAAAGAATCAGAAAAGCGCTTGTGAAGAAAACCGGACGGGAAATCATCATGACGACAAAGATCAATCCTGAACTGATCGCCGGCATCAAGGTAACCGTCGGTAATAATGTGACTGATATCACAATGAAAACAAAAATTGATTCCATGAAGGAAGCATTACTGAAAGGAGGACAGGCATGAGCCAGATTAGACCGGAAGAAATCAGTGCTCTGATCAAGAATCAGATCAAAAATTATGATCAGAAGATTCATTCTGATGATGTCGGATATGTCATCTCTGTCGGCGACGGAATTGCCATGGTACAGGGAATCGACAAGGCAATGTCATCCGAATTGCTGGAATTCCCCCACGGTGTCATGGGAATGGTCATGAACCTGGAAGAAGACCACATCGGTGTGGTACTTCTCGGAAACGACTCTGAAATCAGAGAAGGAGACGAGGTACGCCGCACAGGAAGAATTATTGAAGTGCCGGTCGGAGATGCAATGCTCGGCCGTGTTATCAACGCCCTTGGTGCTCCGATTGACAACAAGGGTGAAATCGTTACCGAGAGAACACGTGCAATCGAACGTGTCGCTCCCGGCGTTATGACAAGAAAGTCAGTCTTCCAGCCGCTTATGACCGGCTTAAAGATCATTGACTCGATGATTCCGATCGGAAAAGGTCAGCGTGAGCTGATCATCGGTGACCGTGAAACAGGTAAAACCGCAATTGCGATCGATGCAATCATCAATCAGAAAGGCAAGAACGTAAACTGCATTTACGTTGCCATCGGACAGAAGGAAAGTACGGTTGCCCGTCTTGTTCAGAAACTCCGTGAAAATGATGCGATGGAATATACCACCGTCATCAATGCAGGCGCTTCTGAATCTGCACCGCTGCAGTATATTGCTCCGTATGCAGGATGCGCAATCGGCGAAGAATGGATGGAACAGGGCAAGGACGTTCTCATTGTCTATGATGATCTTTCCAAGCACGCTGTTGCTTACCGTACAATGTCACTGCTTCTGAGACGTCCTCCCGGAAGAGAAGCTTATCCGGGTGATGTCTTCTATCTGCACAGCAGACTTCTCGAAAGAGCTGCGAAGCTGTCCGATGAACTCGGCGGCGGTTCATTGACTGCACTCCCGATCATCGAAACACAGGCAGGTGACATTTCTGCTTATATTCCGACCAATGTCATTTCCATCACTGACGGACAGATCTTCTTACAGACTGACCTGTTTGCCAGCGGTGTCCGTCCGGCTGTTGATTCCGGTCTTTCCGTATCACGTGTCGGATCAAATGCCCAGACAAAGGCAATGAAGAGCGTTTCTTCATCCCTCAAGCTTGATCTTGCCCAGTATCATGAAATGCTGACATTTGCTCAGTTCGGTTCAGATCTGGACGCTTCCACAAAGAAGATTCTGGATCACGGCGCAATGCTGACAGAACTTCTGAAGCAGCCGCAGTATCAGCCGATGAGCATGACAGATCAGGTTCTCTCACTTTTCGCAGCCAGATACGGATACTTCGACACAATCGAAATCGCCGATGTTCCGTCATTTGAGAAGACTCTCCACAGAATCATGCATCAGGAATTCCCGGATGTCTGTGCAGAGATCGAAGAAAAGGGAGTTCTCAGCGATGATCTGATTGCGAGAATGAAGGAAGGAACAGCCAAAGCACTTGAACAGTTCACTCTGGTAAAAGGAGTGAAGTAATATGGCACAGTCATCCCAGGCACTCAGAGTCCGGATCAAGTCGGTTAATTCCACCCGGAAGATCACCAAAGCAATGGAGATGATTGCCAATGCCAAGCTCTTCAAACAGCGCAGCAGAATGGAAGCCAACCGTGAATATGCCCAGAGACTTCAGGAAACAATTGATGAGATTGTCGTCAAGAATCCGGAAGCAGAAAGCAGATTCACAAAGAAGAGAACAAATCCGAAAACAATGACGATTATCTTCTGCTCAGACCTCGGTCTTTGCGGAGGATATAACGCAAACATTCTCAAGTTTGCCCGTGAAAATCTGAATAAGGAAGATCCCGTTCTTCTGGTCGGCACCTCACTGGTCCGCCAGCTGAGAGAAGAAGGATACAACCTGATCAATGAAGAACCGGTTTCCAGTGACAGAGCGCAGTTCCTTGATATCAAGGAATGCGTCAAAAAGGGCATCGAACTTTATGAAAAGAATGAGATCGGCAAACTGCAGATTCTCTATACAAGATTTGTCAACACGATGACATTCCGTCCTGATCTGGACGTATTGCTTCCGTGTGTCCTCACACCCGATGAGCTTGCTCATGTGAAGAAAGAGAAAGAAGAAGCCGGAATGCATGTTGAAACGCTGTTTGATCCGGATCCCGAAACGATTCTCAACAATCTGATTCCGATGATGATTGAGAACGTCGCTTATTCGGACTGGATGGAATCCACAACCGCGGAACAGGGCAGCCGCAGAGTTGCCATGAAGACCGCTACAGACAACGCTGATGATTTAAGCCAGAGCCTGCTGCTTGAGTACAATAAGATCAGACAGGCGAATATTACTCAGGAGATCACCGAAATTGTCGGCGGCTCCGCTGCAGTATAAGAAAGAAGGTAATGTATGAGCGAAACAGGAAAAATTGTACAGGTTATCGGCCCGGTCGTTGATATCAGATTCGAGCCGGATCATTTACCTTCCATTAAAAATGCAATCAAGATCAGAAACGATGAAACCGGAACAACCATGACAGCTGAAGTTGCTCAGCATATCGGTGATGATATTGTCCGCTGCATCGCAATGAGCTCCACTGACGGTCTTGTCAGAGGAATGGATTGCGTGGATACAGGATCTCCGATTACTGTGCCTGTCGGTGATGAAGTTCTCGGAAGAATGTTCAACGTTCTCGGAGAACCGATCGACGGACTCGGAGAGGTCAAGGCATCAAAATACATGCCGATTCACAGAGAAGCACCTACATTCGCGCAGCAGCAGACAACCAGTGAAATCCTGGAAACAGGTATCAAGGTTATCGACCTGCTCTGCCCGTATTCAAAGGGTGGTAAGATCGGTCTGTTCGGCGGCGCCGGTGTCGGCAAAACCGTATTGATGCAGGAATTGATTCATAACATTGCAATCGAACACGGCGGACGTTCTGTCGTGGCGGGTGTCGGTGAAAGAACCCGTGAAGGCAATGACATGTATCATGAAATGAAAGATTCAGGCGTTTTGAAGAACACCGTTCTGACATACGGTCAGATGAACGAATCTCCGGGCGCCAGAATGAGAGTTGCGCTTTCAGCGCTGACAATGGCTGAATACTTCCGTGATGTCGAACATCAGGACGTACTTCTGTTCATTGACAACATCTTCCGTTTTACCCAGGCAGGTTCAGAAGTATCTGCGCTGCTCGGACGTATGCCTTCAGCAGTCGGATACCAGCCGACTCTGGCAACTGAAATGGGACAGCTTCAGGAAAGAATCACATCGACAGACGAAGGATCAATCACATCCGTTCAGGCAATCTATGTCCCTGCGGATGACCTGACCGACCCGGCACCTGCGACAACATTCTCACACCTTGACGCAAGACTTGTCCTTGACCGTTCGATCGCTGCTCTCGGTATTTACCCGGCAGTTGATCCGCTCGGATCTTCTTCCCGTATGCTCGATCCGTTAGTCATCGGTGAAGAACATTATCAGGTAGCCCGTGAAGTGCAGCAGATTCTGCAGAGATACAGAGAACTTCAGGACATCATCGCAATTCTCGGTATGGAAGAACTCGGTGAAGATGACAAGCGTACAGTCTTCCGTGCAAGACGTGTCCGTAACTTCCTCTCCCAGCCGTTTGCGGTTGCTGAACAGTTCTCCGGTATTCCGGGAATCTATGTTCCGGTTCAGGAAACAGTCCGGAGCTTCCGTGAAATTCTCGACGGCAAGTACGACGATCTTCCAGAAGCCGCATTCCTCAGCGTCGGAACCATTGAAGATGTCGTCAAGAAAGCTGAGTCATTGAAATGAGCATGATCCATTGCCGCATTGTAACTCCGCAGGGATTCTACAAGGAAATGGATACACCGATCATCAACATTGAAACAACCGACGGCGCAAGGGGAATTCTCCCTGATCATATGCCGATTGTCACAATGCTCAAGATCGGAAAAATGACCACTGAGGAAAAAGGTCAGAGAGAAGAATACGCCGTTGCCGGCGGACTCTTCTATTTCCGCAACAACTCTGCGGAAATCATGACTGATGCCATTGAAAACAAGCGTGACATCGATGTTGACCGTGCGGAGGCAGCCAAGGCAAGAGCAGAAAGAAGACTGCATGCGACAGACCGCAACTACGATCTCAGACGTGCAGAAATTGCTCTTCAGAAAGCTCTCAACCGACTCAATGTCAAAGGCCAGTAAGCAGATATCGAAAGGTATCTGCTTTTTTTATATCCACTATAAAGCAATGAAAATCCGTTTCTCATTAAAAAATGTGCAATCATTGCACATAATTCAATTAAAAAATGTGCAACAAATGTACATTTTTT
>JAUNEN010000144.1 GCA_030525525.1 Erysipelotrichaceae bacterium | reverse complement strand
AGAAAAGGATGATGCAGAAATGAAGATTCCCGGTTTGCTGAACTGAGGAATCTTTTTTCTGCCTTGCTTTCGGGCAATTTCTTTGCCTTGCGGTTATATTCTTGCGTCAGGATGCTTCAAATATTCAGGAAAATCGGTGAATTACATCTTAAAGATAGTAGAATAATCATATAAAAAGGTTTTTTATCATGAAACTATCAAAGACAGAAATTGCAGTCCTGCGTGTTTTAATGGCATCGGAAGATTTTCATTCTTCCTATGAAATTGCATCTTCTGCCAAAATCAGCCGCAGAATGGTCCGTACGGTGATGCCGGGAATCAGACAGATTCTTGAACAGAACGGAATCACATTGAATTCCAAATCAAACAAAGGCTACAGGCTGAGCCTTTCCGATCCGAAAAGCAGGCAGGTTTTGCTGAAACTGATTGAATCGGATGAAAAAGTATCCGAAACCGTACCGGAAGGACTGATCAGCAGACACAATTACATCATGCGCCGGCTGATTGAGACACAGGATTATGTCAAAGTCGATGATATCGCCGATGAGATGCTGCTGAGCCGTTCTGCACTCAGCACATTGATGAAGGATATCCGCGGCATAATCAAAAAATATGAACTGACACTTGAACAGAAACCTTATTACGGGGTGCGGATCGCAGGCAAAGAGATTGAACAGAGGCATGCCCTGAATGATTTCAGCTTCACTTCATTTTCGGATGCGTCAATGTTTTATGACTGGCTTGATGCAGTCATCAATGACACAAAATCATGGGAATATGAAATCGTTGCGATTCTGAAAAAATACAGAATCCGCTTTACGGATATCGCCTTATGCGATCTGCTTCTGGGAATCGGAATCCAGATTGAGCGGATCAGTCAGTCGCATGTGCTGGATGATTATCTGGATTGCAGCGAACTGGCGGAGACACCGGAAATGAAGGCAGCTGAAGAGGTTGCGCAATTGATTGAAGAACAGTCGATCTGTTCGATGAACCGGTATGAAATCAACGCTCTGGCGGCTTCGATTGCCTGCAAGCGCTCATTGTGTCATATTCATACAGCTGAACCTGAAGCAAAGAAAACGGCAGATGAAATTCTGAAGGCAATCAGAGAACAGACAGGCATGGATTACGCTGCATCCTCAGAAATTGATCTGTTTCCGATCTGTATTTCCCAGATCATGCGTCAGCTGAAATACGGTGAAAAAAACAGAACGGAAATGTGGGATACGGCATTTACACAGTTCCCGCTCTCTTACCATCATGCAAAAATCGCAGCTGCGAAAATTCAGCAGAAAACGGGAAAGAAGCTCGGCGTCAGTCAGGTTGTGTTTCTGACCGAAGCATTCAGAATCATGAATGAAGCGATGAATGTAAAGCCTTTACGCACGCTGTTTGTATGCGGGCATACCGATATCGGGGACAGTGTATTGAGAAAACGCATCGCTGATCATTTCATTGATCTGCTGAATATCGACCGCAGCATTCAGTATTATCAGATTTATGAAATTGATCTGGATGAATATGATCTGATCCTCACCACAATCGATATTCATAAACAGATCAATGTCCCGCATCTGCGTATTTCTTCCTATGTGACAAGGGAAGATCTGCAGAGCATTGAAACTTTCCTCCATACGCAGTTTATTCTGTGTGTCCCTGAAAAATGGCTTCATCCCGATCTTTATCATGAAGCGGCAGAGATTGAAAATGCACAATCCGCCCTGAAACTGTTTGAACAGGATGTACTGAATGTTTACGGTGAAGCAGACAATCCCGCTTCCGGTCAGCTGTCAAAGCAGGCACAGACTGAAGTGATCAATGATACCCTGTGGGTTGAAGCTGTCCGTGATATGAGATATGCATCGCCATGGTGGATTGCAGGAATACGTCAGCCGTTTGAATATGAAGGAAGTATGATTCAGAGAATCATCGCATTCTTCGGGGACAGAGGGGATTGGGAATACCAGGATATGAAGCGGCTTCTGAGGCAGGTCTTTCCCGGTTCTGATGAACCGCTTTCCTTTACAGAGCTGATTGAAAAGATTCATGAAACAGAAAAGTCATCGTAAGATGGCTTTTTTTGAGAATGGCACAATATATGACAGTTGTCTGTATGGAACAGAATTCTAAGGCTGATTAATATGAAATCGGTTAAAGAGGAAGCTATGAAATACTTTGTGATCGACGTCGGCGGTTCATCCGTCAAATATGCAGTGATGAATGAGAACAGAGAAATTCTCGCAAGATCATCGGCTGCCAGCAGACATCTGGAAACACCTGAACAATTTGTTTCTCTGATTACACAGCTGTACCGTGACAACGGAAGCTGTGAAGGAGGAATTGCCGTCAGCTACTGCGGCGAGCTGAATGAAAAAACAGGAGAGATTCATCATGGCGGCTCATATCAGTTTCTGACCGGCAGAAATCTGAAAGAAATGCTGGAAGAAGAATGCGGCGTACGCGTCAGCATTGAAAATGACGGCAACTGCGCAGGACTTGCAGAACTGAAATACGGCAGTCTTCAGGGATGCAGAAACGCGGCAGTCGCAGTCATCGGAACGGGAGTGGGCGGTGCCCTGATTATCAATGGTGAGCTCTACCGCGGTACGCATGGACATGCCGGTTCGCTCTCACTGCTTTCCAGAAGCATTGAAACCGAATATACAAAGCAGAGCTGGGCGTTCAGAGTGGCCGGGGCGGACAGCCTGTGCCGCAGATATGAAAAGGCGAAAGGCCTGGCTGAAAAGTCAACCGACGGATTCTTCCTGTTCGATGCGGCTGAAAAGGGCGATCCCGAAGCACTCAATGCCCTGAAGGATTACAGCAGCACACTTGCAAATCTGCTGTTTGATCTGCATCTGGTTCTCGATCTTGAAGCGATCGCAATCGGCGGCGGAATGAGCAGACAGAAACTTCTGCAGTTCGCAGTCCGCACAGCATTTGAATCAATCTATCAGCAGCCGGGCATGGAAAAACTCCACCTGCCCAAGCCTGAAATCAGAATCTGTCAGTATTTTAACGAAGCAAACCTGATCGGTGCATTATGCCACCATCTGGAAGATGAATAAGAAAGGACAAAGCATATGAAAAAAGATTTTCTTTGGGGTACATCCATCAGCGCTGCCCAGGCTGAAGGCGGCTGGAATGAAGGCGGAAGAGGACCGGTACAGGTAGACTTCGCTGATTCAGGAAATGCGCAGACAAGCGGCAGAAGACTTTTCTACCGCAAAGCTGACGGAACAAGGGACTTCGTCCCGGGTGCGTACGCGATGTTCCCGCATCTTCCCGAAGGCGGTAAATATGAATCTTTCAATGATATTTACTATGCAAACAGAAACGCTTCCGATTTCTATCATCATTACAAAGAAGACATCGAGCTGATGGCTGAGATGGGATTCTCCACTTTCAATACCACCGTTTCCTGGGCAAGGATCTTCCCCCGCGGTGTTGAAGGCGGC
This sequence comes from Erysipelotrichaceae bacterium, assembly GCA_030525525.1. Lineage (GTDB taxonomy): Bacteria > Bacillota_I > Bacilli_A > Erysipelotrichales > Erysipelotrichaceae > Bulleidia. The sequence continues at coordinate 1,463 of JAUNEN010000144.1, read as the reverse complement.
GTCAACCAGGAAGGTGTCGAATTCTACCGGGACATGTTCACAAGACTGAGGAAACACGGTATTGATCCGATCATTACCCTCTATAAATATGATGAGCCGGTTTACTTCGAGGAGACATACGGCGGATGGACAAACCGTGCCATGATCGACCAGTTTGTGGAATTTGCCAGAGTCTGTTTTACGGAATACAAAGATCTTGTAAACAAATGGATGACATTCAACGAGATCAACGTCCTTATGCTGTTCAGGGACTTCCCGCATACAGAAGCGCAGGCAAAGGAAAATATGCAGTCCATGCACAACCAGATCGTAGCTGCAGCCAGAGCTGTCAAACTGGCAAAGCAGATCAATCCGGAAATGAAAGTCGGCACAATGATCTGCGGACTTTGCAACTATCCGCTTACACCGGATCCGCTGGATGTTATGGATACATACAGAAGTTTCCAGGATGTGTTCTGCTACGCTGCCGACGCAATGATCCGCGGCTCCTACCCTTCTTTCGCAAAGAGATTGTGGAAAGAAGACAATGTTCAGCTCGATATTACCGAGCAGGATCTTAAGGACATGAAAGAAGGCACAGCAGACTTCCTCGGCTTCTCATATTACATGTCCCAGTGCCGCACTACACATGATGACGGCGTTGAAGGAAAAGGCAACGTGTTCCTCGGTCTGGAAAACCCATATCTGGAGAAGAGTGAATGGGGCTGGCAGATCGATCCGGTCGGATTCAGATACTTCATGCATCTGCTTTATGACCGTTACAACATCCCGCTCCTCGTGATCGAGAATGGACTCGGCGCCAAGGACAAAGTCGAAGCAGACGGCAGCATTCATGATGACTACAGAATCAACTACCTGCGTGCTCACATTGCACAGCTGAGACAGGCTGTTGAGGAAGGTGTTGACGTCATGGGCTATACGACATGGGGCGGCATCGATCTCGTTTCCGCTTCCACAGGACAGATCGAAAAGAGATATGGCTTGATCTATGTCGATATGAACGATAAAGGAGAAGGAACGTTTGAAAGAAAGAGGAAAGATTCCTTCTTCTGGTATAAAAAGTGCATTGAAAGCAATGGAGAGGACCTGGACTGATATGAAAATCGCAATCGGAAATGACCATGTCGCAGTCGACATGAAGAATGAAATCAAAACTTATCTTGAATCAAAGGGACATGAAGTGATCAATGTCGGAACTGACTCATCAGAAAGATTCAACTATCCGGTATCCGGCTATAAAGTCGCAAAGATGGTAGTCAATGGCGAAGTCGACAGAGGCGTGCTGATCTGCGGAACAGGTGTGGGTATTTCTCTTTCTGCCAATAAGGTCCATGGAATCAGAGCCTGTGTATGTTCCGAACCGTATACCGCAAGTCTTTCCAAACAGCACAACAACACCAACATCATCGCCTTCGGCTCAAGAGTCATCGGTATTGAAACAGCCAAGATGATTGTCGATGAAT
>JAUNEN010000009.1:62564-65605 GCA_030525525.1 Erysipelotrichaceae bacterium | reverse complement strand
AGTCATATATAATGAGCTTGGAGATTAAACGATGTTTGAAGCAAAGGCAGAAAATGATCAGACAATCTGTCTGAGAGGCAGAATCGATTCCGCAAATGCTCAGGCTGCTGAGGAACAGCTTTTTTCCATGCTTGCAGAAGATGGGATATCTGTACTTGAGTGCAGAGAACTTGCTTATATTGCAAGCAGCGGCCTCAGAATTCTACTGAAGGCAGTCAAGACTGGGTATCAGCTGAAAATGGTCAATGTGAATCCGGCAGTTTATGAAGTTCTTGAAGAAGCAGGGTTTATGAAGCTGATTGAAGTTCATAAAGCTTACAGAGTCATTTCCGTTGAAAACTGCGAAGTGATCGGTGAAGGCGCAAACGGAATTGTGTACCGGCTTGATCAGGAAACGGTTGTGAAAGTTTATAAGAAACAGGATGTGCTTCCGTTGATTGAGCAGGAAAGAACAATGGCACAATCTGCTTTGCTGATGGGAATTCCGACTGCGATTGCTTTTGATATTGTCATGACGGAAGATGGAAAATATGGCGCTGTATATGAACTGCTTGCGTCAAAAAGCTATGCGAAACTGATTCAGAGCGGTGAAAAAACAGTCCATGAAATTGCAAGGATGAGTACAGATCTTCTGAAACAGATTCATGCGATTGTTCCTGAAAAAGGAAAGCTTCCTTCAATGAAAATGATTTCGCTGCAGCGTCTTGAAATCATCAGGAAATATCTGGATGAAGATACATATGAAGTTTTAAAGAGATTCTTTGAATCAATCGATGATTCCAATCATCTGCTTCATGGGGATTTCCATGTCAGAAACGTACATTATGCGGATGGTGAAAGTATATTGATCGACATGGAGAAACTCTGTACGGGAGATCCTGTATTTGAGTTTGCTCCGATCTATTTTGCTTATCGCACCTTTGCCGATCTTTATACAGGAAATGCAGAAGAATTCTTCGGTATATCGACAGATGATGCGATTGCACTCTGCGATGAGATGATCCGTCTGTACTATGAGGATGATGAACAATATGCAAAGGAATATTCAAAAATCAGATTAATTGCCTATTGCCGTCTGCTGAGATATGCAGATAAAACACCGCTTGAAGAAAGTGAGAAACATAGAATCGTTGAGTATTGCCGAAGGAAAATCAATGCTTGTTTGAAAGAAGATATCATTTGACATATGAAAAGTGCGATGCAGATTACAATCGGTTTCTGTACCGCACTTTTTGAATCATTCGGATATCCGGTGCTACGGAATATATTTGTCAGTCAGTATTCCGGCTGATACCGGCTCTTATTTGATGCTGACAAGCTCAATTCTGAAGTTGAGCTCTTTGCCTGCCATTTGGTGATTGGCATCAAGGGTGATGTTTGTCTCATCTTTGGCTGTGACTGTGACCGGGAAACGTCTGCCCATCTGGTCTGAAACAAAGACACGCTCTCCGACATTCAGGTTTTCAGAGCCGGGCAGTGCTGCAATTTCAATGACCATGACAGCTCTCGGATCTGCATAGCCATATGCTTCTTCAGGCATCAGATGAACATCTTTGATTTCACCCGGTTCCATATCTGCAACTGCCTGATCGAATCCGAAGATCATCATGCCTGCGCCGCAGACAAATTCAAGCGGTTCACCGCGGTCATAGGATGAATCAAACTGCGATCCGTCGTTGAGTGTTCCGCGATAGTGAACGGTGACTGTCTTTCCGACATTCTTACCGGTGATTTCAGGCTGTGAATGACATCCTGAGCATCCGCCGCATCCGCCTTCTTCTTCATGGCATCCGCCGCATGCGTGTTCTTCTTCCTCATGGTGGTGTTCATGATGGTGGTCGCATACGGCATCAGAGCCTGTCAGTTCACCTTTGAGGTATGAAATGACTGCTTCATCGACATCGCCTTCTGCCCCTGCACAGACTTCAATGCCTGCTTCGGCAAGGGCGTTTCTTGCCCCCTGGCCGAGTCCTCCGCAGATCAGAACATCGATGTCATAACCGGCAAGCAGGCCTGCCAGAGCTTCATGACCGACACCGAGATCTGTAATGACTTTTGAAGAGATGATTTCATTGTTTTCAATATCAAATAATTTAAAGCTTTCGGTTCTTCCGAAATGCTGGAATACTGTTCCGTTATCATAAGTAACTGCGATTTTCATTGGATTACCTCACTTCCGACCGTTCTATGATACACAATTTATCTCCTTTTCAAAAGAACAACAATTCCAGCCTCCATGAAAAGCCGTGATATGCTTGCATCAGGAGAGAGTTATGCAGTACAGAAACGATAAATACGGCAATCCGCTTTCAGTACTCGGCTTTGGCTGTATGCGGTTTTTGAAAAAGGGAAATGCGATTGACATGGAGCAGGCAGAAAAGCAGATCATGAGAGCCTATGAATCCGGCGTCAATTATTTCGATACAGCCTACATCTACGGCGGTAGCGAAGCGGCAATCGGTGAGATTTTTGAGAAAAACGGGATCCGTGAGAAGATCCATATTGCCACAAAGCTGCCGCAGTATATGATCTCTGACCGCAGTTCCATTGACCGTTACTTCAATGAAGAGCTGAAGCGTTTAAGGACAGACTATGTGGATTACTATCTGATGCATCATATGACTGATATTGCCATGTGGGAAAAACTGAAGAAGGCTGGAATTCTGGAGTGGATTGAAGAAAAGAAAGCTTCCGGTGCGATCCGCAATATCGGCTTTTCTTATCAAGGGAATACGGACAACTTTCTGAAGATTCTCAATGACTATGACTGGGATGTCTGTCAGATTCAGTACAACTATCTCGATGAAGTGAGTCAGGCAGGAGTCAGAGGTCTCAAGGCAGCTTATGAAAAAGGCATCCCGGTGATCATCATGGAGCCTTTGAGGGGCGGCAAGCTTGTGAATATGCTGCCGGAAAGTGCTGAAAAGGCAATGCAGGCAAGTCAGAGAAACTGGAGTGCTGCCGAATGGGGACTCAGATGGCTGTATAACCAGAAAGAAGTGAGTGTTGTTCTTTCCGGAATGAACAGCCTTGAAATGGTG
>JAUNEN010000009.1:53795-62464 GCA_030525525.1 Erysipelotrichaceae bacterium | reverse complement strand
GATCAATGCATTGAATGCGGCAAATGTGAGAAGCATTGTCCGCAGAATATTCCGATCCGTGAAAAGCTCAAAGAAGCTGACAGAGCACTCAGACCGCTTCCCTATAAGCTCGGCATTAATCTTGTCAGAGCATATATGTTTCGTAAATCACGATAATTGACTCGGCCGGTAGGAAAAATACCGGCTGTTTTCATGTATGATAGGTGTAAGAGATCTTCGGAGGAAATATCATGCTGTACAGAAAAGTCAGAGTCAGCCACACAGACGACAAGAAGAAGCTTTACCGTTTGCTTTATGTACCGGAAGGAATCAATCTTTCTCAATTTGCGCAGATTATCATGGAAACCTTCCGCATGAAACATGAACATCTGTATCAGTTCAGAAAGAAACGGACAATCTGGACAGATGCAAAAGCTGAATTTTATGAATATACCGATGATATCGGTGGTTATGATATGAGCGAAGCAGGACTCAGCGATCCCGGTGACACGTATCTTTTTGAATATGATTTCGGAGATGACTGGGCGTTCGAAGTCCGTATCTACAAGGCGACAAAAGAATTTGAAGGCGAAAAGCCTGCGATTGTTCTGGAAGGCAAAGGAGCCGGTATCTGGGAAGACAACAGATGGGGGTATCTTGCACTTCTGAGCGGGGAAATGCCGGGGAACCTTTCTGAAGATAATGAAGCAGAAGGCTGGTATCTGCCGTGGAATCTTGATCTGGAAAAAGCTTCCGATACATTGAAAGAAATCGATCCTGAAGAAGAAACAGACTATCTTGAAAGCGAAATCTCTTTTGACTCGTGGGATGAAGATTCTGACGATGAGGATGATGACGGAACCTGGAAAGAATTCAATAAAATCTATGAAAAAGCATCTGAGGAATTCATGAATCCGAGAGCGGACGGACGCATCTGGATCAAAGCGTTTGAAGTATTCAGAAAGACATGTGAAAAGCTGAAGGAAGAAGGGAATCTGCCTTCAAAATTTATTGATATTGAAGAAAGGTATCCGTCATTTTACGGTGATGCATTCATTGATGAAATGATCGATGAGATGGTTCGTTTTGAACTGTTTGATGAGCTTGAAGAAATTCTGAATCAGCTGGAAGGAATGTTTGAGGCGGACGGGCAGACAGAAAACGATCTGGTCAGGGGGAAAGTGCATGTCCTGAAATCAAGAGGCATGCATGCTGAAGCAATTGCATATCTGGAAGAGATGAATCAAAAATATCCGGAAAGCTATGCAGTCAAAGCGATGCTGCTCAATGCATATACAGCCAACCGCAAGAAGAAAGACGGCAAAAAATTCCTGGAAGCTGTTCTGAAAGATGAGCCGGAAATCACTGAAAAGAATTATCCTTTCTATATGGCGGCATCTGATTTCACTGAATTTGCCGGAATGAAGTCACTTCACAAGCAGCTTGCGGAAGACATTGAAAAAGAAGATGAGCGTCAGATGGATGAGCTCGATCGGGAATTCGGCATCTATGATGATGACGATGACGATTATGATTATGATGATGAAGTTGATTTTAAACCGGGCAGACTGCTGCCGGTGATTGCAAGATCGGCAGAACTCTATAAGGTGGAACAGAGTATTCCTGCATTTAAAAACCTCGTAAACAATCTGCTGGTCGCAGCCGAAGTCGGAGAGCTGATCTGGTTTGCAGGCGATATATCAAGAAGTTCCGGAACGAGGATCAATCTGAGCTGTGTGCGGACAGGAAGTGGGGAAGCATTTATTCCGGTCTATACGCATGAAGAGACTTCCGTTCCTGAAGGAATCAAAGTTTTCAGAGGCCCTTTGTACGGATTGCTCAAAACGACTGTTGAAGCGAAAGAATTTGCCGGCATTATGATCAATCCTGAATTGAAAAAAAGCAATAAGGTGATTGTTGAGACAGAGATTCTTGAGCATATCGTCGATATCTGCGAGCGTATGAACGGCGCGTATGCCGTTGATTATGATGATGATCCTGACGGAATTGAGCCGCCCGGAGAAGATTGGGATGATGACTGGGATGAGATCCCTTTCTGATTGAAGTTCATTAAAAATCCTGCGGCTGATACAGAATTCAATCTGTATGATCCGCAGGATTTTCAATAGATTTTCTTGATTTTGTCGGTGCCGACCATCTGCTGAAATTCTTTGAGATCTTCTTCACTTTGAATCAGCATGACTTCATTGAATTTGTTTCCGTTGGCAGGATCTTCATACCCTCCTACCTGTTCGCCGGTACAGATCGAGCAGCGGATGGCAGGAATGTGCTTTTCGGGATCGAAACCCGGGATTCTGCGCACGGATGCACTGCTTTCATTCCGGAAAGCTTTTTTGATTCTGCTGAAGAAACTTTCTTTGTTTGCGGATGTACTCATAGGAAACCTCCGATCTTATTAATATCATTATTGACCTTATCATCAGAATCCTGCAAGGAAAAAGAAAACCCCATTCATTTGAATGAGGTCATCAGGTGTTATTCGCCTCTGACGGTTTTGAGAACTTCGGCAAGATCCTGTTTCTTTGATTCGTTGAATTTCAGATCGATTGCGTCATTTTCATCATAGCGGGGAATGATGTGGAAATGCAGATGATCAACCGACTGACCGGCAGCTTCACCGCAGTTTGTCAATACATTGACGCCGTTGGCCTTTGTATTTGTGACAATCTGAGCAGCCAGTCTCTTTGCGGTTTTGATGCAGTCGGTGACTGTTTCTTCATCAGCTTCGATAATATTTCTGACATGTTTTTTCGGCATGACGAGTGTGTGGCCGTATGTTACCTGGGAAATATCCAGAATTGCCAGCACTTTGTTGTCTTCATAAACAACGGATGACGGAATTTTGTGATCGATAATATCGCAGAAAATGCACATAATGGAAATCCTCCTTGTTACAGATTATATCATTGTTCAGCCTTTTCCTCTTCAGAAAGAAGCGCTGTCAGAATGTCGGAAAAAGCCATCATGATAACCTGCGACCCTGCAAAGACATGGGTGACGGAAGCTGAAGGCAGAACGATCGTGTGTGAAGCATAGCGGCTCATCTTGGACTTTGATACCGGTGTGAAAAGCCAGGTTTTCTGATTTGCGGCAGAAAGCTGACTGAGAAATTCTTTCTGTTCTCTGACTTCACCGGTTGTGGAAAACATCAGGACTGTCGTTTTTTCATCAATGATGTAGAGCAGATGCTGAAAAGCAAGCAGATCGGTTCCTGTGATCGCCGTGATACCTGAATCCGTCAGATTCATTCGTAATTTCTCAGCGACGGTCGAAGTTCTGTGACGGCCCAGTATAATCACTTTATCGGCTGAGCGGATGTCATTGCATAAAACCCTCAGCATTGAGCGGTCAAGCGTTCCGAGTTCTCTGAGTGCATTTGCATAGCTTTCGGACAGAAGAGAAACGATATCCTTCTGATCAGGTTCTTTTTTTTCGTTTTCTTTCTGCCAGTTCATGATTTCATAACGGAAGTCTTTATATCCTCTGAATCCGAGATGCTGGGTAAAACGAAGAACAGCCGCAACCGAAGTGTCGGCCATCATGGCAATCTGTGAGATTGTATAGCGCATGACAAGGGTCGGATCTTGTGTCACTGTGCGGTAGACTTTAAGCTCTGCAGCAGTATATTCAGATTCAGACTGCTTCATTTTCTGTATAATATCCATTTTTTTACCTTCTGAAATCATTATAAAACAACTGAGTGATTGAATCAGATGATATGCAATGATAGAATTATCACGCTCATTCAATAATTATTGATAATTTTATCAAGGAGGGAAAATGAGAAAACTTGCAAACTATGCATTAGCCTGCATGATGGCACTGTCTTTATGCGCCTGCGGTACAGAAGGCGGTTCTTCATCTGATTCAGGTTCTGCACTCTACAAGGCCGGTACCTATGAAGCTGAAGCAGACGGCTTCGGCGGATCTGCTCATCCGGTTCATCTGAGCGTTACTCTGTCTGAAAGTGCAATTGAGTCAATCGACTATACAGCAGACGGAGAAACACCGACAGTCGGCGGCGCTGCGCTGCCGAAACTTGTTGAAAATGTTCTGGCTGCCCAGTCTCCGAACATTGACGGCATTGCCGGTGCAACCGTCACTTCTACAGCATTCTTCACAGCCCTCAATGATGCGATTACACAATCCGGTGCAGACCCTGCTTCCATTGAGGCCAAGGATACCGGAGCTGCCAAAGCAGAAGATATTGAAAAGACAACTGACATCGTTATCGCCGGAGCAGGCGGTGCAGGTATGACAGCTGCCATTACAGCTGCTGAAGCAGGAAAGAAAGTCATCATTCTTGAAAAAGGCGCAGTCAGCGGCGGCAACTCAAGCTATGCGACCGGCGGCATGAATGCGGCTGATACACATTATCAGAAGGAACAGGGAATTGAAGACTCTGCCGATCTGTATTATGCGGACACAATGAAGGGCGGACATGATCTCAACAATCCCGACCTTGTCAGAACACTGGCAAATAATTCTTCTGCAGCCATCGACTGGCTGGATTCCATCGGCGCTCCGTTAAGCAATGTCGGTCAGGCCGGCGGTGCTTCGGCAATGCGTCAGCATCGTCCTGTCAATGATGAAGGCAAGATTCTTTCCGTCGGAACATATCTTGTCGAACATCTGACAAATACATGCGATAAGCTCGGTATTGAAATCATCTATGGCGCCAAGGTTGACAGAATCCTTGTCAAGGAAGGTGTTGCCTGCGGACTTCATGCGACCGGAACAGACGGCAACTCCATCAAAATTCTGGCTGATGATGTCATCATCACAACCGGCGGCTTCGGCTCCAATCCGGACATGATCGTCAAATACAGACCTGATCTTGAAGGCTATGTATCCACAAACGCACCGACCGTTACCGGTGATGCAATTCCGCTGCTTGAAGAGATCGGCGCCGACTTTGTCGATCTCGAACAGATTCAGGTTCACCCGACTGTTGTCCAGAAAGACGGTGCATTGATTTCCGAATCACTGCGCGGCGACGGTGCAATTCTTCTGAACAAATACGGCAAGCGTTTCTTTGATGAAATGAATACAAGAGATGCTGTTTCAGCGGCGATCTCTGCACAGGATGACAGCTATGCATGGCTGATTGCCGACCAGAAGATGGCTGATGAATCCACAGTTGTTGAGAAGTATCATTCCAAGGGCTATATGATCAAGTGCGATACACTGGCAGATCTTGCCAAGCTGATCGGCTGTGAAGAAAGCACACTGGAAGAGACATTCTCCAAGTGGCAGGCTGCTGTTGCGGCGAAAAATGATGATGAATTCAATCATGAAGCAATCACATCCGTTGTCACAGATCTTTCCCACGCTCCCTACTATGCAGTTCAGATTGCGCCGGGTATCCATCACTGCATGGGCGGCGTCAAGATCAATACAAATGCAGAGGTCATCGATGTTGAAGGAAACGTCATTGAGAACCTCTATGCGGCAGGTGAAGTCACCGGCGGTGTCCACGGCGGAAACCGTTTGGGCGGAAACGCAGTTGCGGACTTCGTTGTCTTCGGCAGAATTGCCGGCGAAAACGCTGCAAAGTAAAAAACAATACTCTCTCTTGGATCGTGAAGCTTTCCCGCTGCCTTCACGATCTTTTTTTCATTTCATCATGAAGGCGGAGCTTAACAAGACATGGCACATGATGTACAATACAAGATAGTTTTGACTAACATTGTAAGTTTCCGAGGTGTTTATGACATTGAAAGATCTGAAACCGTCTGAGAGCGGAAGAATCACAGAAGTCGGCGGAGAGGGTGCCCTCCGTCAGCATTTCCTCGATATGGGAGTGGTTCCGGGTGCGGAAGTCACCTGTGTGAAACTGGCACCGTTGGGCGATCCCATGGAACTCAGAATTCATGGCTATGAGCTGACGCTGAGACTCGAAGATGCAGATCAGATTGAAATTGAACGGATCAGTGCGGAAGAAATCAGACACGATGAAGAAATCCGCAAGAAGAAGGAAGTCATTCATCCCGGTATCGGTGAACATAAAAAATCATCCCACCGGAGTGAAGAAAGACCGGTAAATACAGGCAAGCTCACATTCGCACTTGCCGGCAATCAGAACAGCGGAAAGACAACACTGTTCAATCAGCTGACCGGCTCCAACCAGCATGTCGGCAATTTCCCCGGTGTTACCGTTGACCGCAAAAGCGGCGCCATCAGAAACATTCCGGATACCGAAGTGATTGACCTGCCGGGCATCTATTCGCTTTCTCCTTATACAAGTGAAGAGATCATTTCCAGACAGTTTATTCTGGATGAAAAGCCGACAGCCATCATCAATATCGTGGATGCGACAAATATCGAACGAAATCTGTATCTGACAATGCAGTTAATGGAACTGGGAATTCCGATGGTCATTGCCCTCAATATGATGGATGAGATGGAAGGAAACGGCGGCCATATAAGAATCAATGAAATGGAAGAGATTCTTCAGGTTCCGGTTGTCCCGATCGCAGCCATCCGCAATCAGGGTGTTGAAGAACTGATATCGCATGCACTGCATGTTGCAAAATATGATGAAAAACCCGGCCGAAATGACTTCTGCGGAAAGAATGATCACGGCGGGGCGGTGCACCGCTGCATTCACAGTGTCATGTACATGATTGAAGACCATGCCGAAAAGGCAGGGATACCGCTGCGCTTTGCGGCAAACAAGCTGATTGAAAACGACCCTCTGATCACAGAGGCTCTGAAGCTTGATGACAACGAAAAGGAAGCGATCGAAAAGGTCATTGTGCAGATGGAACAGGAAAGAGGACTGGACCGGGCAGCTGCTATGGCGGATATGAGATATCTGTTCATCAGCAGATTATGCAATGAAACAGTCGTCCATCCTCATGAAAGCAAAGAACATATCCGCTCCAAGAAAATCGACAGCATCCTGACCGGAAGATTTACGGCCATTCCTGTCTTCATTGCGATCATGGCTTTGATTTTCTATACAACTTTCAACGGCATCGGAGCCTGGCTGCAGTCTCTGATTGAAGGCGGTGTGGATCAGTTGACAGCCGCAGTCGACGGAATGTTAACTGCCGCAAATGTCAATGAAGCAGTTCACTCGCTTGTAGTGGAAGGTATTTTTGCAGGTGTCGGATCGGTATTAAGCTTTGTGCCGATCATCGTCATTCTCTTCTTCTTCCTCTCACTTCTTGAAGACAGCGGATACATGGCAAGAATTGCATTTGTCATGGACAAGATGCTGAGAAAAATCGGTCTTTCCGGCCGCAGTATCGTTCCGATGTTAATGGGATTCGGATGCACGGTTCCGGCTGTCATGAGTACCAGAACGCTTCCTTCCGAAAGAGACCGCAAAATGACGATCATGTTAACACCGTTTATGAGCTGCTCGGCGAAACTGCCGATCTACGGTTTCTTCATCGCTGCATTCTTCCCGGGCAAAGGCGGCATCGTTATGGTTTCCCTTTACTTTATCGGCATTCTTGTCGGTATCCTGACTGCTTTATGCGCCAAGGGGTTGTTCCGCGGCGAACCGGTTCCGTTTGTTATGGAACTGCCGAATTACCGCATGCCTGCATTAAAGAATGTCCTTCGCTTAATGTGGGATAAGGCAAAAGACTTTCTGCAGCGAGCATTCACGGTCATTTTCCTCGGCACGATCGTGATCTGGTTCTTACGTACTTTTGACTTCGGTCTCAACATGGTGGCAAATCCGGAAGAGAGTATGCTGGCGGCAGTTGCCGGTGCGATCACGCCGCTGTTCAGGCCGCTGGGTCTTGGTGACTGGCGTATTTCAACAGCGCTGATTTCCGGTTTCCTGGCAAAGGAAAGTGTTGTTTCGACACTGACCGTGCTCTATGGAAGCCAGGAGGGACTCATGCAGGCAATGAGTGTGAGTGCGGCAATGATTCTACTTGTCTTCTGTCTGCTGTATACACCGTGTGTTGCGGCAATTGCGGCGGTTCGAAGAGAATCCGGCAGCAAATGGGCATTCGGCATGGTTGTGCTGCAGTGTGCAGTTGCCTGGGTCTGTGCCTTCATTGTGCGGCTGATCAGCCTGATGCTTGGTTATTGATTTCTGCAGGGATTGTGAAGATCCCTGTTTTTCTTTTCAGTTTTTGTGCATCGTTTGTTCAGATTCTGTTCAGATAAGGGAATTACTATAATCGTGCAGACAGGCAAGGGGCCTGTCAGGAAAGGAGCCCTTGGATGAAAACTCTCAATACAAAGAAAACAACAGCCGCACTCATGGCGGCGTTCATGTTAACAGCAGCAGGATGTTCCGCAAAAGCTGCCGAAACAGCGCAGCAGAGCAAAAAAGCTGCCGTTACCGAAACAGCAAAGGAAGAAACACAGGAAACCGAAGTTCAGGAAACACCGAAAACAGAAGTACAGAATATTTCACAGTCAAATGTTGTCGCAACCGCAGCAGTGACTTCAGACGGGCTGCTTGACGCAACCGATTTCTTTACAGACCGTGATCTTTCCCAGACAGCTGATCTGAGTGAGGCGCAATACATCACACTCACCAGCGGACAGGATGTCAATATCACAGGTGAAGGTGTTTATGTGTTAAGCGGAAATGTCAGTGATGTGACAGTCAGAATTGAGGCAGATGATACAGCGAAAGTTCAGATTGTTCTCAACGGTGTCACAATCACAAATACAGATGCTCCGGCAATCTATGT
>JAUNEN010000009.1:0-53695 GCA_030525525.1 Erysipelotrichaceae bacterium | reverse complement strand
AGATTGTTCTCAACGGTGTCACAATCACAAATACAGATGCTCCGGCAATCTATGTCGTTTCGGCTGACAAAGTCTTTGTCACAACAACCGAAACCGAAAACACACTGACAGTCAGCGGCGCATTCACAGCAGACGGCGATACAAATACAGACGCTGTCATCTTCTCAAAGGATGATCTGGTACTGAACGGCCTCGGAACACTCAACATCAACTCTGTTGACAACGGTATTTCCTGCAAGGATGATCTCAAGATTACCGGCGGTACATATGTCATCAAGGCAAACGGCGACGGCATTGAGGCAAATGATTCCATCTGCATCAGTGACGGAAACATCACAATCTCCAGTGCAAATGATGCAATCCAGGCAAAGAATGATGAAGATCTGACAGTCGGATATGTCTATATCTGTGGCGGCAATATCTCCATCAATGCAGGCGATGATGCAATCCATGGCGAACTGGCAGTTCAGATTGACGGCGGCACAATTGCAGTGAACGCAGCCGAAGGCATTGAAGGAACCTATGTTCAGATCAATGGCGGCGACATTTCAGTAAGTGCAAGCGACGACGGCATCAATGCGGCATTCAAGACAAACACATATACACCGACTGTTGAAATCAACGGCGGAAGCATCGATATCACCATGGGTCAGGGCGACACAGACGCAATCGATGCCAACGGCTATATCTACATCAACGGCGGCTATGTGAATATCTCCGCACAGTTTGCATTCGACTATGATTACGGTGCAGAACTCAACGGCGGCACGGTCATTGTCAACGGCTCGGAAGTTACTTCCATCACCAACTCCATGATGGGCGGCGGTATGATGGGCGGAATGCCCGGCGGTGACATGGGCGGCTTCGGTCACCATCGTTAATCCCAAAATATCAGAACCTTCGGATTTGATCTTCCGGAGGTTTTTTTGACGGGCCTGAGATTCTGCAGTTTTCACATGCATGAAACTGATCATGTGCTATGATTTTTTTAGGAAACCTGGAGGTAAGAGATATGGAAAATGTAATCAAAACAATTACTGAGTACTGCACAACCGGCGTCATTCGTATTCTTCTTGCAATTGCTGCATGGTTCATCGGCAAGATGATCATCAATGCACTTCTCAAAGGTGTTAAGAAAATTCCGGCTTTTGCGAAACTGGATCAGACTGTTGCCCTGTTTGCGGTCAACATCGTGAAGGCTGTCCTGTATGCCGTTCTTGCAATTTCAATCATCGGCATTCTCGGCGTACCGATGGCATCTGTCGTTGCCGTACTTGCTTCAGCAGGTCTTGCAGTCGGTATGTCCCTGCAGGGAGCGCTCTCCAATGTGGCAGGCGGAATCATGTTGATGGTTCTGAGACCTTTCAATGTCGGCGACTATGTTGAAGCAGCAGGCGTTGAAGGAACTGTCAGTGCAATCAATCTCTTCTACACAAGCATTACAACTCCCCAGAATTCACAGATTACCGTTCCCAACGGCGCATTGATGGGAGCCAATGTTGTCAACATGACAGCCAATGATACAAGACGTCTTGATATGACCTTCTCCATCGGCAAGGATTCCGATCTCAACACAGCTCTCAGAATTCTGAATGAAGCTGCAATTGCGGATGAAAAGGTTCTCAAAGATCCTGCACCGAGCCCGATCGTTGCCGGCGGAAGCGATACATCGGTTGATGTCGCACTTCGTGTATGGGTTGCCAAGGATGATTATCTGTCCGAAAAAGCAATTCTGACAAAGAATATTGTTCAGGCCTTCGGAAAAGCAGGAATCACAGCTCCGGCAGTCCGGATCATTTCTGACAAATAAGCATGTCAAAGCGGTCGGATGACCGCTTTTTCAATCAGAGAGTCTCAAGGATGAAATGAACGGAATCGGTGTTATAATGTGAGCCATGTCTGTGATGAATTTATCTGAAAAAATGATGAATCAGGAAGTCTTCGGACTGAAGGAAAAGATTTCGATTGTCGCAAGACTTTCAATCCCGGGAATTCTTGCCCAGATCTCCGATATCATCATGCAATATATCGACGCTGCAATGGTCGGCGTACTCGGCGCTTCTGCCAGTGCTTCGATCGGCCTTGTTTCTTCATCCACCTGGCTGCTCGGCGGAATGTTAGGCGCTGCCGCTTCGGGCTTTTCGGTTCAGGCTGCGCATGCGGTCGGCGCCGGGGACAGAAAGAAAGCTTCTTCACTGTTCAAACAGTCTCTTCTGGCATCGCTGTTATTTTCACTGGTACTTGCGTTCATCGGCGCATTGATTTCAAGGCATCTGCCCGCCTGGCTTGGGGCGGAAGAATCTTTATGGAAGGATGCGGTCGCATATCTTTTCTGTTTCTGTATTTTCATCCCGGTCCGTCAGCTTAACCGGCTCGGGGCAAATATGCTGCAATGTTCGGGTGATATGAAAACACCGTCAATTCTGTTCACATTCATGTGTCTGCTTGATGTTGTCTTCAATTACTTTCTGATCTTTCCTTCAAGAACAGTCACAATCGGTTCTCTGAATCTATGGATGCCCGGGGCAGGACTCGGCGTACTTGGGGCACAGCTCGGAACGTCTCTTTCGGTTCTTCTCTGCACGGTATTATTGATTCTGCATGCAGGCGTGAAATCGCCGGTGCTTGCATTGAAATACAGTGATGAAGGATGGATGGTGCAGAAGGATGTGCTTTCCAAAGCATGCCGGATCGGAATTCCGATGGCGCTTGAAAGTTCAGCTCTCAGCTTTGCCCAGATTGTTTCGACGATGATCATTGCGCCGCTGGGAACGGTGGCAATCGCTGCCCACTCATTTGCGGTGACGGCAGAATCGATCTGCTATATGCCGGGATATGGAATTGCCCAGGCTTCAACGGCTCTTGTCGGTCAGACGATCGGCGCAAAACGAAAGGATCTCAGCCGCTCGTTTGCGTGGCTGAGTGTAGCGGCAGGTATTTTTGTCATGACATTTACAGGCGCTGCCATGTATATGCTCTGTCCTTATGTCTTTGCATTTCTGACACCGGTCAAAGAGGTGCAGACGCTTGGCATCAGAGTGCTTCGCTATGAATTGTTTGCCGAGCCTCTGTTTGCGGCAAGTATCGTTGTAACCGGGGCATTGCGCGGGGCAGGGGATACGATGGTGCCCGGCATCATCAATCTGTTCTCCATGTGGGGAATCCGTCTGACGCTTGCCTGGTTTCTTTCACAGAGTATGGGTCTTGACGGCGTGTGGATTGCAATGGCGGCGGAACTCAGCTGCCGCGGTATTTTCTTCTTAATCCGTCTCAAACGGGAAAAATGGCTGAATCTGAAAGAAGGAGTGAAAAGCTGATATGAACAAATACGGAATCATCGGAGCGATGGAAAGTGAAGTCGCTGATCTGAAAAAGGCAATGAATGTCACAGAGAATGTGACACTTGCGGCAATGACATTTACACAGGGTACACTCTATGGCAAAGAGGCAGTCGTTGTGCAGTGCGGCATGGGCAAAGTGAATGCAGGTGTCTGTGCAGAGATTCTGATCAGTCTCTTCCATTGCACGCACATCATCAATACCGGGGCTGCCGGATCACTGAACAACGAGATCAATATCGGCGATGTCGTGATCTCAACCGATGCTGTCCAGCATGACTTTGATGTTTCACCGATCGGCTTTGCAAAAGGGGAAATTCCCTATACAGGTCTCTATGCATTCAAAGCGGATGAAACATTAAGAGCCAAAGCGGCTGAAGCAATCCATGCGGTTTCTGCAGATACAGGTGTCTTTGAAGGAAGGGTCTGTTCAGGTGATCAGTTCATCGCTTCAAAAGAAGATAAAAGAAGAATCATTGAAAACTTCGGCGGCTATTGCGCCGAGATGGAAGGGGCGGCGATTGCCCAGGTATGCCATCTGAATCAGATTCCCTTTGTCATCATACGGGCAATTTCGGACAAGGCGGATGATTCGGAAGAAGTCTCCTTTGAAATCTTCGCTGAAAAAGCTGCCCGCACAAGTTCGCTCTGTGTGCGCTATATGATTGAAAATATGGAATGAAAAAACGTACCGGCTGATTAAACCGGTACGTTTTCAGTATCTGTTTGTTTCTGATGATTATTTCATCAGGCTGAGGAACATCTCTTTGATGTCTTCAACTGTGACAGGCTTCGGGTTGCCCGGTGTGCAGGCATCCTTGAGAGCGTCAGCGGACAGAGCGTCAACGTCTTCCATCGGCACGACATTCTTGAGGCTCATTTCGATGCCGACATCTTCACCGAGTTTCCTGACAGCAGCGACTGCAGCAGTGCGTGCTTCTTCAAGCGGCATTGTATAAGCGCCTTCAACTCCGAATGCGTCAGCGATGTCTCTGTACTTTTCGCCTGTGCATTCAGCATTGTAAGCCATAACTGTCGGTAACAGAGTTGCGCAAGCCTTTCCATGAGGCATTCCATAGTAAGCGGACAGTGTGTGAGCCATGGAGTGATCAACACCGAGACCTACATTTGAGAAGCCCATACCTGCGATATACTGTGCAAGAGCCATGTCTTCTCTGCCCTTCGGATCATTGGCAACAGCAGCTCTTAAGCTTCTTGCGATGATCTGGATGGCCTTGATGTGGAACATATCGGACAGTTCCCATGCGCCGGCTGTGATGTAGCCTTCGATTGCATGTGTCAGAGCGTCCATACCTGTAGCAGCTGTCAGGCCCTTCGGCATGGAGTTCATCATATCCGGGTCAACGAATGCGATGACAGGAATATCATGAGCGTCGACACAGACGAACTTTCTCTTGTTTTCCGGGTCTGTGATGACATAGTTGATTGTAACTTCAGCAGCTGTGCCGGCTGTTGTCGGAACAGCGAAGATCGGTGTGCAGGGGTTCTTTGTCGGAGCAACGCCTTCCAGACTTCTGACATCAGCGAATTCAGGGTTTGTGTTGATGATGCCGATTGCCTTGGATGTGTCCATGGATGAACCGCCGCCGATTGCGATGATCATATCAGCGCCTGCTTCAGCAAATGCCTTGACACCTGACTGAACGTTTTCGATTGTCGGGTTGGGCTGGATGTTGGAATAGAGTTCGTAAGCGATGCCTGCTTTGTCAAGAAGGTCTGTGACTTTTGCGGTGACACCGAATTTGACAAGGTCAGGATCTGAAGCAACAAATGCTTTCTTGAAACCGCGTGCGTTGAATTCTGTAACGATTTCGTTGATCGCACCTGAGCCATGATAGGATGTTTCATTTAAGATGAATCTGTTAGCCATATTAACTCCTCCTGTTAATTTTTTAACAAGTATATTTTATTACGCTTTCCCTAAAAAAAGAACGTTACACTAACACGAATTTGTAACGTTCTAGATTAACTCAAGTTCTTTGAAGAGTTCCTTCAGTTTTTCCGGCATTGCCTCGATCATCAGCTCAGCCAGCCGGCTCTCACTTTCACGGTTTCCGTTCAGGACCCATTTGACGGTCATATAGACGGATGACTGACAGTACATCTCAAGCAATGCATCGATTGTCTCCGAAGGATCGCTGCCTGTTTTTTCACGGATCAGGTTGCGGTAGAAATCCAGGATCATGCGGAAGTCATGTTCTCTCAGATTGTTTGAAGAATCGGTTGAGAAGGCGGCGGAAAAGAAGAGATGTTCTTCATGGATGTATTCAAACTTTCTGACCAGTCCGTCATAAACGGTTTCACCGCTTCCCATCTGACGGAATGATTCATCAAGAATGATGTTGAAATACCATTGGACAAGATCATTCAGATCAAGAAAATTCCGGTAGAATGTCTGCCTTGTGACGCCGCATACGGAGACAACCTGCTTGACGGTAATATCCTCAAACGGAGTTGTTTTCATGCATTCCTTGAGCGCTTCGGCAAGTCTGTATTTCGTCTTTTCACTTCTGCCTGTGTGAGTCATAACTGCAGTTATTATAGCAGACTGAGAAGTGATGTCAGTTGTGATGACAGGGCAGTTGCTTTTGAATTTCAGTAAATATAAAATGAGATCAGAGAAAAATTTTTAAGGAGGATCATTCATCATGAAATGTTATCTCGGTATTGACCTTGGCGGCACAAACGTACGTGTTGCAAAGATCACTGAAGACGGTCAGATTCTGGCTCAGGTCAAAGGACCTTCCTATGGCCAGGAAGGACCTGCAAAAGTCATGGCAAACATCAAGGCACTTGTCCGCGAAATCCCTGACTGGAAGGAATGCTCAGGCATCGGTATCGGTGTCCCGGGTCCGGTTGACACAAAAGCCGGCTGCATGGTTCTTTCCACAAACCTTCCCGGATTTGCAGGATATCCGTTTGCGGATGAAATGAAGAAGGAATTCGGAATGCCGGCATTCCTCGACAATGACGCCAACGTCGCTGCTCTTGCAGAAGCTCTTGTCGGTGCAGGCAAAGGTCTGAACTATGTCTTCTACACAACCATCTCCACCGGTATCGGCGGATGCCTTGTCGTTGACGGAAAGACTGTTTCAGGCAAGCACGGATTCGGCGGCGAAGTCGCAAATATCATCATTGACCGCAACCGTGAGAAGATCAACTACCTCAATGTCGGTGCAATCGAAAACGAAGCTTCCGGAACAGGTCTCAAGAGAAAATATGAGAAGGAATCCGGCACGAAAATCGAGCACACAGGTGTTGTTTTTGAAAAAGCTGAAGAAGGCGATCCGGCTGCTGTGGCTGCTGTTCAGCAGTTTGAACAGGACCTCGGTCAGTATTTCGCTACCATCGCATGCGTATGCGATCCTGATATCTTTGTTCTGGGCGGCGGTATGATGAAGTCTGCTGACAAGTTCCTGCCGGGCGTCATCGAACAGTACAAGGCAATGTCCCATACAGCTGTTTATGACACACCGTTCGTGCTGGCTGCACTGGAAGAGCCGGGAATCGTCGGCGCTGCGATGCTGCCGAAGAGCCAGGGCTGCTGAGTTAAACTCCATACAGGGAACCGGAACTACCGGTTCCTTTTTTCGTGTTATGATGGAGGCATGCTGTATATCCTTGGAGTTCTGCTTGTCATATTTCTTTCAGGACTTCCCTATAAGATTGACATCAGAAAAGATGAGATTGAATCCGAAAAGATTCACAGGCCTGTGAAAGTCTGTGTTCTTTCTGATCTACACTGCCGTCCCTTTGGAAAAGGGCAGAGCAGAATCAAAAAGATTATCGATGAAGAAAATCCTGATTTTGTTGTGATTTCGGGAGATCTCTTTGATACAGGAAGAAATTATGACGTCAGCTTCGATCTGATCAGAGCGCTTCAGAACAGAACGGTTTATTTCACTTCCGGCAATCATGACAACTATCTGCCGGAAATGGATGAGTTCCGCGACAGAATGAGAAAGATGGGCGTTCATGTGCTGGAAGATCAGGGAGAGCGGTTCAATGAAGACATTGTGATTGCAGGTCTTTGCGATTCGGGAAGAACGCCTGTACTGAGTGTGGAAGAAGTCAATGAGCTGGCCGAAAAAGAAGGCTTCCGGATTCTGATTTCCCACCGCCCCAATCACATTGATCTTTATTCAAAGATTGATTATCCTCTGATCATCTGCGGACATGTCCATGGCGGTCAGTGGCGCATTCCCTTTATATGGAAGGGAATCATCGGACCGCAGCAGGGATTCTTTCCCAAATATGCGGACGGAATTCATAACCTGAACGGAAATCTGATGTATATCTCAAGAGGGCTGGCATCCGCTGACGGACGGATTCCCCGTCTTTACAACAATCCGGAAATCGGATTTATTCTGCTGAAACCGAAGGAGGAAAACAAACAATGAAAATGCCGCCGGCAGAAAAGATTCTGGAAGCTTACTCGGCAATTGCCGATGATCGTGTGATCATGCATGAAGATCATGCGGAAGTCTCATCGAGTGACGGTTCAAAGGCATATCTTGTCGAGTGGAAAGAAAATCAATATGCATCAAGCGATCCTGCCACATACTGGCAGTCTTATCCGGGCTATCCGGTATTGGCTGTATTAATGAAGCAGGGCAGACTGCCGCTTGATGAAGAAAAAATCAGATCGATGGCAGGGATTCCATGGAAAAAGCTCAACGATGCACATAAAAGAGACTATGCGGCGGCTGCGGAAGAAGCTTTAAGCACGGTTGAAAACAGGGATGAGATCATGCGGATGGCTGAGGAAGAAAACAGACTTCTTTCAGCTATGGATCTGACCCTGAAGCGGAAAATCAAAAAATGAGATCCATATGATGATATGAATCTCACTTGTGTTAGTTTTGAATGTCAGACTTCAATGGCGGTTGACTTGAGGAGTCTGGCATTTTCTTCGATTTCTTCTTCCTCTTTCCAGATGTAGGTTCTTGTCACACGGCCGGAAATCAGACAGATGATTTCGTAAGGAATTGTATGAAGTTCTTCTGCCATATCTTCAAGATGGATATGGGGACCGAATACTTCAACCGGTGTGTTCAGAGGAACTTCGTGTTCCAGACGGATCATTGTCTGATCCATGCAGATGTTTCCGACAACTTCACAGAACATTCCGTCACACCAGACTTTTCTGCCTTTGTTTGCCCGGATGAAACCATCCGCATATCCGATCGGAAGGGTGGCGATGATTTCTTCTTTTGCGGCTGTATAGGTTGCCCCATAGCCGATCTTTTCGCCGGGTCTGATCTTCTTGACCATCGTGACAGTTGTATGCAGGGAAACCGGATGGCGCAGTTCTTTTGTATAGGTGTTGATTCCATAGATCGAAATGCCGATGCGGCAGGCGTTGGAAAGATCATCCCTGAACCAGACGGTTGCGTCCGAGTTGTCGCAATGAATCCACTCAAACGGATAATCGAGCAGTTCGATGGCATCGCGGAAGCGGTCATACTGCATGTTGGTGAAGACTTCGTCAAAATCAGCACAGCAGAAGTGCGTAAAGATTCCTTCCATGACGCAGCCGGCATTCTTTAATCTCTCAAATGCATTTTTGAGTTCATCGTGATTCTTGAATCCGATCCGGTTCATGCCGGTATCTATTTTCATATGGATCTTTAATCCGGCAGGATTGTTGGCAAGAACCGATTCAACCCATTCGGGACAGTAGGCAGGTACGGAAATATCATTTTCAATCATGATTCTGACATCGGCGGGATCTGTTGCGCCAAGAATCAGAAGCTTTCCGGAATAGCCTTCATTCCGTAACATCAATGCTTCATCAAGACTTGAAACTGCAAGCATGTCCGCTCCTGCTTCAAGGGCGGCTCTGGCAACATGGCTGTCGCCGCAGCCGTATGCGTCAGCTTTGAGAACGGCAATAATCCGCTTGCCGCAGATCTGCTTCAGTTTTCTGACATTTGACGCGACTGCGTCAAGATTGACTTCCATCCAGGTGTTTCTGTACATAATGCCTCCTAAAGAACTATGGACTCTGTATAGCCGAAATAAATACCGGCGATCCTGAACAGGAGTCCGAGCAGACTGTTGATATTGGTTGAAAGATTCATGATCAGCCATGTCTTCAATACCTGCGGCCATAATGCAGGTGTGATGAGCCATCTGAAAATACCGGGGAAGCCGGCAATGGCTGTGAAGTCGCCGATCATAATTGCTAATAAAGTCATCAGAGCGCCGACAACCGCAAACCGCTTATGAACGCCGCGGCCGAACTTTCTGACCGCATGGCCGACACCATATCCGATTCCGATATAAAGAACAGACATGACAATGCGCAGACGGCTGTAGATAATGCCGTATGCCAGTCCTAATACAAGAGCACTGACAAACCCGGCTATGATAGCGGCAATAAACCGCTGATTGTTATCCAAAGATCGTGAATTCCAAATTTCCATGAGGAAGACCTCCGACCATTATTGTAACACGTTTCAATGATCTGTTATCTTCAGCCTGCCGTTCACTGCATGATGAGAAAGGGCAGAAAAACATCCGTTCAAAAAGCAGAAATTTTTTTGAAAAACTTTGTTGACGGTGTTTTGAGGGTATGCTAATATATGTGAGCACTCTTTAAGAGGCATGGAGGTTTAGCTCAGTTGGGAGAGCATCTGCCTTACAAGCAGAGGGTCAGCGGTTCGAGCCCGTTAACCTCCACCATACGTATATGCCGACTTAGCTCAATTGGCAGAGCAACTGATTTGTAATCAGTAGGTTGTAGGTTCGATTCCTATAGTCGGCACCATTGTGGAGACGTAGCGAAGTGGCTAAACGCGGCAGACTGTAAATCTGCTCCCTCCGGGTTCGGTGGTTCGAAACCACCCGTCTCCACCATCTTTTTTAAAAAGCTCATCTTCGGATGATTATATTTGTAAAGGCGGCACGGCGGATTGGGGCATAGCCAAGCGGTAAGGCAACAGACTTTGACTCTGTCATTTCGCTGGTTCGAATCCAGCTGCCCCAGCCTTATTTTTACCACTGATGACTCGGTAGCTCAGGTGGTAGAGCAACTGACTTTTAATCAGTGGGTCGAGAGTTCGAGTCTCTTCCGAGTCACCACCTTGTTTAAATTGCGAGTGTAGTTCAATGGTAGAACGTCAGCCTTCCAAGCTGAATACGGGAGTCCGATTCTCCTCACTCGCTCCATATAAAAAAGTTCGATTGATTCGGACTTTTTTTTGCGTTATGCAGTTTTGCCTGATCAATGCCGGCTGTCCCGGCTTCCCGATCAGCGCTTCTTCATAACCGGAAGGAACACCGACAGCAGTCGGGCTGTGTGTGCCGGAAAGATCACGTGCCGGATATTTTTCAAGTCTTTGCTGAATGTTTTGAAGAGAAGCTTCATGTATAACGATTTTCAAAAATGATCTGAACTGTTAATTTCTCTCTTTGAGATAATGCATGCTTTTCTCATTTTGAAAAGAATGAGAAGATATGGAGGAGAAAGGTGCAGATTGAACTGCATTGAAATGTATATGGAAAACAAGATCACAAAAGAATTGATTATTGACGGTGTATTGTTCAACTCATTTGAAGAATTCTTTGACCTGATGCGGATGCTGCTGGATGGAGATAATCAAACAGAAATGCGGCCGACAATTGAAAATCTCAGAAAGATCATGGAGAAGCAGAAGGATTATTACATTCTGCTGACATGGGAAAATGCAGATCTTTCGAAAATAACCTTCGGCTATGATCTGACCGCGAAGTATTACCGTGACAGAATGGATGAACATCCTGAATATGAAGAATATGCAGAAGCCGCAGAAAAGCAGCTCGGCAGAACGTTGTTCGGACTGATTACGGATATCTTCATGGATAAGGAAAGTGATTATCATTG
This sequence comes from Erysipelotrichaceae bacterium, assembly GCA_030525525.1. Classification (GTDB taxonomy): domain Bacteria; phylum Bacillota_I; class Bacilli_A; order Erysipelotrichales; family Erysipelotrichaceae; genus Bulleidia. The sequence continues at coordinate 42,469 of JAUNEN010000009.1, read as the reverse complement.
CGAACTGCTGTTGGTCGACGGCATGCGGATGGCGGATTATGTCTTTGATTATCACAAACTTTCGGCAACCTATGATGTTGAACTGGTGAGTGAAAAAAACTATGAAGATGTATTGCAGCTGTATCTGGACAATATGCAGTATTTCGATCAGCTCGGGATTGTGCCGACGATTGAAACAGTAAAGCAGGACGCAAAGAGATGCCCTCATGACTGCGATCCGGCAAATCAGTATTTTGTATTGCTGAGAGATCCCGATGTGGTCGGCGCAGCCAGAATCTATCTTCACTATCCCCGCCAGGATGCAGTCTGGATTGACTTCATCATGATTCCGGGCGATATGCAGGGCTTCAGCTATGGCTCAGAGATGTTAAGAGATATGCTTGATGCCTTTGCGGATTGCGGCTTCATGTGGGCAGAGGCAGGCTATGTCAAAGGAAACAGACAGGCTGAAAAATTCTGGCACAGAAACTGGTTTGTGGATCTATTGACAGAAACACGTGAAGAAGACGGTCTGATTTATCATCATATGATCAGAGGTCTTCAATAGGAAACCATCAAAAAATCCTGCGCGTGCAGGATTTTAATATGCTCTTAAGCAGCCTGTTCAGCCAGAATGCCGTTCCAGAGTCTGTAATAGATGCCTTTCTTTTCAAGAAGCGATTCGTGATTGCCTTCTTCTTCAATTCCGTTTTTGCCCATTACTATGATTCTGTCCGCATGGCGGATGGTTGTCAGACGGTGAGCAATCGTCAATGTTGTACGGCCGACAGAGAGATCTGCCAGGCTCTTTTCAATGAGAATCTCACTTTCGTTGTCAAGTGCGCTGGTTGCTTCATCAAGCAGAAGGACGGGCGGATTCTTCAGGAAGACACGGGCAATGGAGATTCTCTGTTTCTGACCTCCCGAAAGCTTGACGCCGCGCTCACCGACATAGGAATCATATCCGTCCGGCAGTTCACTGATAAATGAATTGGCACCGGCAAGTTTTGCGGCATGGATGATTTCTTCTCTTGTCGCATCCGGTTTGCCGTATGCAATATTTTCAAGAACGGTACCGGAGAAAAGATATACATCCTGCTGAACAATACCGATTGCGGATCTCAGACTCTTCAGAGTCACATCTTTGACATTCTGACCGTCAATCAATACCGCTCCGCCGGTTGCGTCATAGAAGCGGGGAATCAGTGAAGCGAGCGTTGTCTTTCCGCCACCGCTCTCTCCGACCAAAGCCAGATTCTCACCGGGTTTGATATCAAGACACAGATCATGAAGAACACGGTTATGATCATCCGGATATTCGAATGTGACATGATCAAACTGAATTCTTCCTTCTTTGATTTCAAGCGGCTTTGCATCAGGTGCATCCTTGATGTCAATCGGAGTATCCATGATTTCAAGGAATCTTTCGATGCCGGTGATGCCGCTCTGGAACTGTTCGGCAAATTCGACGATTCTGCGGATTGTGGCAATCATTGTTGTGACATAGAGAATATAGGCAACCAGTTCACCGGCATTGATGAGACCGTGCACAAGGAACAGTCCGCCGGCAACGATGGTTGTGACATACATGAAACCATCGAACAGTCTTGTGGACATGCTGTAATTTGCCATGGCGTAATAGCGCTCTGTCTTGATTGCTTTGAACTTTTCGTTGTCTCTGGCAAACTTTTCAATTTCCATTTCTTCAGCCGCAAAGGCTTTGACCACCTTTTCGCCGAGCAGGGAGTCTTCAACCTGGGCGTTGATCTCACCGATCTGAACACGCTGTGCCTTGGTGGCTCTGCGGAAGCGGCGGTTGAGTTTGATCGACGCATAGATCATGAACGGAATGCAGGCAAAGATAATCAGTGTCAGAAGAACAGATGACTGACAGAGAATGATGAATGAGACAAGGATCTTGATACCAGCAATAAAGAATTCTTCCGGACAGTGATGTGCAAATTCAGTCACATCAAAGAGATCACTCGTGATTCTGCCCATGACCTGACCGATCTTTGTATTCGCATAATAGCTGTCAGAGAGCCTCTCAAGATGGTCGAAGGCATCTGTTCTCATGTCTGTTTCAATATGGACACCCATGATATGTCCCTGTGAACTCATGTAGTAATAGGCTGCCGCATCGATCAGTCTCAGAATTGCATAGATGAATGCGAGTTTCAGCACAAGCTCAACTGTCAGTTCTGCCGCATTGTACATGGCGGTATTGGTCAATGTCGACATGATGCGGGGAAGGACAATATCGCATAAGGTTGTGAGGGCTGCACAGAACAGATCAAATGCAAGCAGTTTTTTATATTTCATCAGGTATGGCGCGAAGCGTTTCAGCAGCTCGCCTGTTTTATAATGTTTTTCAACTGTTGTACTCATATCTGCCTCCGGTTGACTGCCGTCAATTCTAGCATATTCTCACTTTTTTCATGTTATTTATACACTGCAGACCGATGATGCAATACAGATGAGCAGACTGGCGAACCATGATATGATGACAGTAACCAAAGGAGCATTTATGGAAATCACATTTGATGTGCTGAAAGCGATTCTGGATTCCTATCCGTATGAAGTTGTTTTTGTGGACCGGACACATACGGTGCGCTGGATGAACAGAACTGCCAGGAAGCGCTATGGTCAAAGAGTAATCATCGGCAACAGTCTGTTCAACTGCCACAATGAAAGCACCAAACCGAAGATTGAGAACTTTCTGAAGCGGGCAGATGAAGGCGAAGACGAAATGTTTGAAACATACAACCGGAAAACAGGGGAGCGTGAATTCTTTGTACCGGTCAGAAATGATGAAGGAAATGTCATCGGTTACTTCGAACGCCATGAAGTTCCGTGGAGCGAAGAAAATCCTTCCGAACCGATCGGTGACTACTGGTTAAGACGTACAGCAGAGTTTCTTGCAAACCAAAAATAAACGGCAGGTCAGTGACCTGTCGCTTTTGAATTTACGGCATCCGGATTTCGGCAAGGATTTCAAGGAGTTCCTCCATTTTCAAAGGTCCCTGATACTTTTTTCTTTCTTCCATTTCTGATTACCTCCACGCATGTAGATCATATCGGAAACGAAAAAAAGAGATGTACACTGCTGTGTACATCATGTTACTTTCATTCTCCGCCCAGACGCTTTTTCAGATTTTCATTGAAACGTTCGCGCAGGGAAACCGGATCGATGATTTCAATCGCATCCAGAAACTGCTGGGCCAGAAAGAGAGCACCGCTTTCGGTTGTGCTTACACGGGCTGTGAAGAATCCGTCCGAATCGGAAAGGATGCGCATTTCAGGTCCGAAGATATCAATCATCTGATCCATGATTCTTTCTTCGCAGCGGAATGAAACATATTCTGTTTCTCCGGAAAACATGAACAGCTTGTTTGCGGCATAGCGGTAGGCTTCGGTCTCTTCTGCTTTTTTGAGCTGCCTGATGCGTTCGTCAAGGATTCTGATGTTTCTGATCTTATCAATGCGCCAATGGGTGAAGCCGGGATGCTTTTCACTGGTGGTGATCAGATACGGCCTTGAATCGTTATAGACAATGTAGCGCGGCTCAACGATATAAGGCTCTTTCCTTCTGGGAACCAATTGCTTGTTACGGCTGTAGCGTGTATAGGTAAAGGAGATTTTATGTCCCTGATGCACGGCTGAAGAAATGGTTGAAATATTGTCAAACAGATACTCCGACTGCGATTTGAGGGGATTGGGCATGTATACGGAATCCGTGAATTCTTTGCGGTCTTCCTTTGACAATGTGCTTAAGAGCTTGTTGATGAGGATTTCACTGTCTTTTGCGGCAATGAAATGTGATGCGTGGATCGCATTGCATAAAAGCAGAATCTCTCCTTTTTCAAACTGTCTCTTCTTCAGATAATAGCCTTTGCCGTTTTCGTTGTAATCGCTGATCTCATATCCGGCCTGACGCAGGATTTCAATGTTGGAGTAAATGGTTCTTCTTTCAACCCGTACATTCAGGCGCTGATCGAGCTTTTCGGCAAGCTGCGAAGCATTCAGAATATGATTTTCATCGCTTTCTTCTTCAAGGATCTGAAGCAATGCAAATGATGTATGTTTCTTTTCTGCCATAGGTATTATTCCTTACTGATGATTTCATCATATCACAGTATGGCACATTTTTTGCCCTGATGAAAAGAAGGCGGATGGTGTTATGAGGAATGAAAATGAAAATACAGCAGGTTGATCGGGGAAACTGAAGAATCGGATCGTTTCTGACAATCATATGATCTGAATTACCTGCATTTACAGTCTTCTTTTGTGATATTATTCCCGTGTAGAAATGAGGGCTGAGTATGAGCGATGAAGTGATTCTGAAAACGGTAAATCTCAAGAAAGTATATAATCCTGAATCCATGAATGCAGTGACTGCACTGCACGATGTGAATGTCGAAGTTCATAAGGGAGAATTCTTAGGTGTCATGGGACCTTCCGGCAGCGGCAAGTCCACATTCATCAATATGATTTCAACGATGGATTATCCGACAGACGGACGTGTCTATATCAATGAAAAGAATGTCATGAACATGTCAGCCAATGAAATCGGAAAATTCCGCTATGAAAATCTGGGATTCATCTTCCAGGATTTCAATCTGCTGGATACCCATACGATGTTTGAAAACATTGCCATGCCCTTAACACTGGCGAAAGTTGATCCGAAGAAGATTGAAACAATGGTGGAGGATATCGCTGCCAAGCTGAATATCACAAATCTTCTCAACAAAATACCGCCGGAATGCTCGGGCGGACAGAAACAGCGTGCGGCGATCTGCAGAGCACTCATCAACAATCCCGGACTGATCGTTGCCGATGAGCCGACCGGTGCGCTTGATTCCGAGAATTCGGAAGAACTCATGGAACTGTTTGAAAAGATGAACCGTGAAAGCGGCGCAACGATTGTCATGGTCACGCATGATTCATTTGTCGCTTCCTTCACATCGCGTCTGATCTTCATCAAGGATGGTGCAATCAGCAGAGAAATCACAAGAGAAGGGATGGATCAGGACACCTATTTCAGAAAGATCGTTGAAATCAGTTCATCCTCCCGTACAAGGAGAAAGACTGCATGATTTTCAAGGAGGCGATCAGATCGTTGAAAAACAGCAGGTCGAAGGCAATCTTCTTTGCATTGACTTTCTTTATCACAACGGCTTTGCTGTTTGTCTATTTCAATATGGCGGAAGCTGCCGGTACGGAAGCCGAGATCTATTTTTCGGAATTTCATCAGGCAGATGTGATTCAGCTGCTCTCAAAAGGAAATATTTCAAATCTGATGATGGTGTTTGTCGTCATCATGTGTGCCATCGATCTGTTTTTCTGCAATGACTTCTTTGTCAAAAACAAGGCAAAGGAACTGGCAGTCAGACTGATCTGCGGAGCAACCTATATTCAGATGGCAATGTATCTGCTCATTCAGACTTTGATTCTGCTTGTGCTTTCAATACCGCTCGGAATGTTATGCGGGTATGGATTGCTGAAGGTACTCAATATGATCCTTGCTTCGCAGAATGCATCAATGCAGGTGGGCATTTCCTCATTTGCAATGGTGGAGTTCTTCTCGGTCATGGTTTTCATTGTCGGTGTGATTACACTGCTCAATTGTTCATTCGCCTACAAAAGCGGTGCGGTTCTTCTTTCCGGCGGCAATATCGCAGCCATGAAGAAAAAAGAAGGATACGGCTTTACCAACACAAAGGTCTTTCAGCTTCTTCTGAATCTGATCGGCATCATTGCGGCTGTTTATCCGCTCTACGGCTTTTTTGAAGGAGAGGGCGGCTTGGCTGTCATGGCGGTTATTGCATGTGTCGGCCTGGAGCGTATCATTACCGGAATTCTTCTTCCATTCATCACTTCCTTTAACAGAAAGAAGGGAACCGGAAGTACGGTCAAAGCTGCCGCCAACGGTTTCTTAAGAAGAGATATTCAATTCTCCAAGGTCACGGTTTATCTGCTGATTGCAGATCTCATGGTCATGATGTCAATGCTGTTTGGCAGAGAGAATACACCGATCGAACAGCTTCTTGTCATCTTCTCCTATATTGCAATTGCAATCCTGCAGTCGATGACGATTATGTTCCGTTTGGAAACAGATCTTTCTTCAAGAGGCAGGGAATATGCCATTCTTGCGCAGATCGGTACTGAAACCGGCATGCGCCATAAGATCATGCATATTGAACTCAGACGCTTCTATCTGTTTGTGATTGCGCTCGTTGTGATTTATATCGGTACGGCTCTTGTGTCGATATTCATGAGTGGCGGCGCAGCCCTGTCACAGATTGCCATACTTGCCGCCTCTGCGATCATTCCTCTGCTTGCAGTCTGGGCAATCAGTGAAATCTACTATCAGTCAATTCTGAAGAGAATATAAACCTCTGCGTGCTGCAGAGGTTTTTCAATTCAGTATGTTATGCGGCAAGAAGTTCTTCGAACAGCTCTCTTTTTTTGAGTGCTTCAAGCCAGTTTTCAGGAATTGCCTCCATGCCGTAGTAAAGGCCTGCCAGCCCGCCGGCAATCGCAGCGGTTGTATCGGTATCTTCACCAAGATTGACTGCTTTGAGAAGAGAATCCTTCAGATTGTTTTCAGTGATCAGACACCAGAGTGCTGCTTCAAGGGCGTGCAGCACATAGCCTGAACTCTTGATTTCGTTTTCCGGTGTCCTGGCAAATTCAGAAAGATTTCTGATGCGCTGATATGTTCTGATTTCCGGTTCGTGCTTACCTTCATAATATGCAAAGCCTTCATCAATGCCAGCCTGCAATCTTTCAATGAGCGAGCCTTCATTTCTGATCAATGAGCGCACCATGAATGCATAAATACCGCATGCGGTGAGTGATCTTGGATGGGCATGGGTCAAAGCAGAGATCATATGAACGTTATGAATCATCTCTTCATCACTCATTTCTTTTTCGGTACAGAAGATGCATACCGGCAGGATTCTCATGAGTGAGCCGTTGCCGTTGTTATGAGCTTCTTTTCCGCCGCAATGATGAATGTCAGCGCCTCTTTTATATGCGCCGATTGCATTCTGAGTGCCGAAACCGATGTCATAGGAGAATCCATACGGTGTGTATTTGCCTTCATACATCCACTGCATGAAGTGCTTCATGATATCATCCGGATCAATTGTTCCGCATTCTCTGATTGATGCAAGCGTGCATAATGTGAGGCTGGTATCATCGGTCCATGAGCCTTCGGGCAGATTGAATGTGCCGTATCCTCTCATATCGTCAACCGGGTGGCGGGCGACTTCTTCGCGGCTTTCAAACTGCACCGGACAGCCGAGCGCATCACCGATTGCCAGTGTATAAATTCCGTCTTTCATCCATTTATTCATAGTGTTCCTCCTTATTTTGTCTCTTTCATATGTTCTCTGATCGGCGCCATGATGGTTTCGTCATCGAGCATGCATTTCATGGACGCATGATCCTTTGAAGCACGGACTCTGTGGACGATTTCTGTCATGACTGCATAGTTGAGCTGTGTCCCTTCCGAATCATTTCTGTATGTGACAGCCCGCCTGGCATCGATCCCGAAGCGTGAAGCTGTTTCGATCGCATCGATGTTGGCACCCATGAAGATGAATTCCCAGTGGTGTTTGTTTTTTGCTTTTTCAATCATCTTTCTGACATGGTCATATGTATAGCGGCGGCTGGCATTTTCCATGCCGTCGGTGGTGATGATGAACAATGTCTTTTCAGGTACTTCATCGGGGCTGATGTGTTTGTGGAGATGGCGGATATGATGGATGGCACTTCCGACTGCATCAAGAAGAGCCGTGCATCCTGAAACAACATACTGTCTGTCAGTCATCGGTTCGATTTTATTGATATCAACCCGGTTGTAGATGACTTCCGAACGTTCATTGAAGAGAACTGCCGAGACAAGCACCTCTCCTTCATCCTTTCTGCTTTTTTCAATCATTGAATTGAAACCGCCGATCGTATCTGCCTCCAGTCCGTGCATGGAACCGCTCTTGTCGAGAATCATGACAAGTTCTGTCAAACCTTTTTTCATTTTTGCTTTCCTCCTTCATTTCGCACTTTCAGAATAGCGTTTTATGAAAAAGAAAAGGTCGCTTCGGAAGCGACAAATTCTTGTTAATTGCTGCCGAGTGACTGCTGGTCGTATTCGAACAGAATTGCATTGATCTCAAAGACATTGTACTTCTGATGTCTGATGCAGTATTCAATGATGAGATCAAAAGGACTGGAAGGAGATAAAGCAAGGGATGCTCTGGCAAGAAGATCCTTTGTTTCATCAATATCAAGCTCCAGGGCAATCGCCAAAGCAAGAGCGGTTCTCTTTTTGGGTACATAGTCCGCATTGGAGCGGATCTTGGAAAAGAGCTTGCGGTCCAGATTAGCTTTCTTATAGACCTGTACATCGGTAAGGCCTTTTTCATCAATCAGGCTGAGAAGCTGTTCCTGGAATGTTTTTGCCGGTGTGCGCAGAATTTCTTCAATCGGTTTTTCAGACGGTGCAGACACAGGCATAAAAGGCGTCTGACTTGCGGCAGGTCTCAGATTCTTCCGATCTCTTCTTTCTCTTCTTTCCCGTCTTTCTGCGACTTCATTGAGAATGATTGAAGAGCTTTCGGCATAGTCATATTCATATCTCGCAGATGTTTCAGCGATGCTGTCATTGATGAATTCACGGACCGATGAATTGAGGGACGAAGAAATCCGGAAGGATTCACGGTCAAAGACACATAAAATGACATCCATCTCTTCTTCATAGAGGAAGGATTCGATTTCCTTCAGGGCAGCCTTCAAAGCAAGCTCCTTCGGAAAGCCGTAGACGCCGGTTGAAATCAGCGGGAAGACAATGCTTGAACAGTTCAGGTATTTTGCCAGCTGCAGTGATTTTCTGTAGCAGGAGGCAAGTGTTTCTGCTTCTTCATGCTGTCCGTCGATCCATAAAGGACCGACTGTATGAATGATATATTTCGCCTTTAAACGACCGGCTTTGGTGACCTGTGCTTCGCCGGGTGAAATCTGACCGATCTTCTGTCTTTCTTTGAGCAGTTTGTCATAGCCTGCCGCCTGATAGATGGCATAATCTGTGCCGCTGCCGACAATCGGGTTCGGATTTGCGGAATTGACAATCGCGTCTGCTTTTACTTTTGTAATGTCATTGCGGATGATACGAAAGGGCATGGAAACCTCCTGAATGCTATATCCATATTAACACCACGGATACCCGGAATGTGCTGTTTTCAGAAATGAAACATAGTGCTGCGATCTTAATTCTGAATTCATGCATATCAGATATGAAATTCAGAGAAAACAGTTATAATTAGTCCGTTATTCAGAGAAAGATGAATTTATGCTTCAGCTGAAAGATATATGCAAGAAATATGTAACCGGCGATCTTGAACAGACCGCCCTGGATCATGTGTCACTGAGCTTAAGAGATAACGAGTTTGTGGCGATTCTCGGACCTTCAGGTTCGGGCAAAACCACCATGCTCAATATTATCGGAGGTCTTGACCGCTATGACAGCGGCGATCTGATCATCAATGACATATCGACCAGGAAATACAAAGACAGAGACTGGGATTCCTATCGCAATCACACAGTCGGTTTTGTATTTCAGAGCTATAACCTGATTCCTCATCAGACCATTCTTTCCAATGTTGAGCTCGCTCTGACCATTTCCGGCGTTTCGGCAGGTGAGAGATCAAGACGTGCAAAAGAAGCACTTGAGAAGGTGGGACTCGGCGAGCAGGTCCATAAGAAACCGAACCAGCTTTCCGGCGGCCAGATGCAGAGAGTTGCCATTGCCCGTGCACTTGTCAATGATCCGGATATTCTGCTGGCGGATGAGCCGACCGGTGCTCTTGATACGGAAACATCCGTGCAGGTCATGGATTTACTGAAAGAAGTCGCAAGCGACCGTCTGGTTGTCATGGTAACGCACAACCCTGAACTGGCTGAGGATTACGCCACCAGGATTGTCAGACTCAAAGACGGAAAGATCATTTCAGACAGCGATCCCTATACGATCAATGAAGAACCGACCAGAAGCGACAATCTCGGCAAGAGCTCGATGAGCCTGTTAACCTCTCTGGCACTTTCCTTCAACAACCTGCGTACAAAAAAAGCAAGAACATTCCTGGTTGCCTTTGCCGGCTCGATCGGTATCATCGGAATAGCATTGATCTTATCTCTTTCCAACGGCGTCAATGACTATATCCGCTCGATTGAGGAAGATACACTTTCCGAATATCCGATTGCAATCCAGACAAATGCGGTTTCGCTTGCCCAGATTGCGGAAAGAACCGATACAACCGAAGTGGATTCGGATGACAAGGTTCTTGAGCGCAGAACGATCACCAGAATGTTTTCCGGACTCAATACAAACGACCTGATTTCGTTGAGAAATTATCTCGAAAGCGGCAAAAGCGATGTGGATAACTATACCAAAGCAATTGAATACAGCTGGTCGATCACGCCCGAAATCTGGCAGATCTACAACGGCGAAGCCAGACAGGTCAATCCTGACAAAACATTCAGTTCAATGGGACTGGGCTACTCGGGAGGCTCTTCAACTCTTTCCGCATTCATGAGTACGGATACATTCCATCCGATTCCGGACAATGAAGAGCTCTATATCAATCAATATGAAGTCAAAGCCGGGCACTGGCCTGAGAATTTCAATGAATGCGTTCTCGTTCTTTCGCCGACCGGCAGAGTCACCGACTATACGCTGTATACGATGGGCCTGCGCGATCCGTCCGAAATCACGGATATGCTCAAAGAATTTTCAGAGACTGACAGCGTGACGGTGGATGATACAAGTCTCATGACATTTGATTATGAAGATTTCCTGAATGTGTCATTCAATCTTGTTTCAAGTGCCGACCGCTATGTCTATGATGAAGAATTCAAGGTTTACAAGGACAAGAGCGAAGACAGGAAATTCATGAAGTCTCTTGTTGAAAACGGTACACCGATCAGAATCGTCGGTGTTGTCAAGCCGAAGGATACCGAAGGGGCAGCGATGCTGATGTCGGGCATCGGATATCCGTCTTCATTAATTGATCATATTGTCAAAGATGCGGCTGATTCTGAAATCGTCAGAGCACAGCTGAAAGATCCCGATGTCAATGTCATTACCGGCAAGCGGTTTGATGATGTACAGCGTGAAGGATTCGATATGTCAAAGATGTTCAGTGTTGATGAGAAGGCTCTTCAGAATGCATTCAATTTTGACATGAGCAGCCTGAACAATAACTTCTCGGGAATCGATCTTTCCAATGTTTTTGATCCTTCCGGCCTGAACTTCGATCTGCCTGAGATGAACATGGATCTTTCATCGATTCTGACATCCCTGCACTTTGATATCAATGCGGAAGAAATCTTCAGTCTTGCTGAAAGTGTTGTCAGAGGATATGCGGATGAATCTTCCAAAAATGAAAAAACAGACTGGGCAAAGCTCGGTGAATCCTTCTTTGAATATGTCCGTACGGAAGAAGGAAGAACTGTTCTGAATGAAAAGCTGAGCACATTGATTGAAGAAAGCGGCGTGACTTCACTGGATCCGGAAGTCTTCCGGAATGCTCTGGCAAGTGTCATGAGCGGCTATCCCGAGTGGCTTGTCAAACATGAAATCCCGACCGTTGATCCCAATGTCTATGCAGAATATCTGGATGATTATCTGAATTCCGAAGAAGCGCAAGCTCTGATCTCGGAAGCACTCGGTACCGTGCGTGAAGAACTTGGGAAAGTCGAATTTACACAGGAACAGCTTGAAACCTTCGGCACTTCCCTGAATGAAGCCTATACAGCCTATGCAAAGGAAAAGGGCAACATCCCCGATCCAAGCCTGTTCACACAATCGGTCAATGATTATCTGGCAAAGGAAAGCACACAGAAAACAATGACCGAAGGAATCTCAAAGGCGGTCAATGCGGATGATCTTTCGGCGCAGATCAATTCTCTTGTGAATGCACAGGTGGGCGGATTTGCGGCAGCGATGCAGAGCTCGATTGCAAATGCCGTTCAGAATATGATGTCACAGATGGCATCGGGCCTGACTTCGGCAATCTCTTCCCGGCTTTCCCGGCTGACCAATCTTTCCAACACATTCAAAGTGGATGCGAATGCATTCTCGGAAGCGATCAAGGTCACAATGAGCGAAGAAGATATGCAGGCACTCATGAGTTCAATGATGTCCACAAATCAGTATTCCTATGACTCCAACCTCAGAAATTTCGGATATGCGGATCTGAACAAGCCGTATTCCATTTCAATCTATCCGAAGGACTTTGAATCCAAATCAGAGATTCTGAAGATTCTTGATCAGTACAACGCAGCCATGCGTGAGGAAGATCCTGACAAGGTGATTGAATATACCGATGTTGTCGGTACATTGATGAGCGGAGTCACCAACATCGTCAATACCGTCAGCTATGTTCTGATTGCCTTTGTGGCGGTGTCATTGATTGTTTCATCAATCATGATCGGTATCATCACCTATATTTCTGTTCTTGAAAGAATCAAGGAAATCGGTATCTTACGAGCGATCGGTGCTTCCAAGCGCAACATTTCGGAAGTCTTCAATGCCGAAACATTTATCATCGGCCTGTTATCCGGCCTTCTCGGTATCGGAATCACCTATCTGCTTCTGATCCCGATCAACGCAGTGATCCACAATCTGACTGACAATTATGCAATCAATGCATTCCTGCCGGCAGAAAATGCGGTAATCCTTGTTGTGATCAGTGTCATCCTGACACTCATCGGCGGCCTGATTCCTTCAAGACAGGCAGCTCAGAAGGACCCGGTCATTGCCCTTCGTTCGGAATAAAAAATTTGATGCTCCTGTTCCATTTCTCACAAATGGAAACGGGAGCTTTTTTGTTACAATAGACACGGAAAGAAGGTACTACTATGCTTGAAATCGGTACAAAAGCTCCGGAATTTGCTCTGTATGATCAGGACGGTCATCTTCATACACTGAACAATTATCTGGGCAGAAAGGTTATTTTATATTTTTATCCGAAGGATCAGACAGCCGGCTGTATCAAAGAAGCCTGCTCCTTCCGCGACCGCTATCCGCAGTTTACAGAAAAAGGTGTGGTGATCTTAGGCGTTTCAAAGGATTCCGTGAAATCTCATAAAAACTTTGAAGAGAAGCAGCATCTTCCGTTTACACTGCTTTCCGATCCCGATCACAAGGTCCATGAACTCTATGATGTCTGGGTCGAAAAGAATATGTACGGGAAAAAGGTGATGGGGACAGAACGCTCCACTTATCTGATTGATGAGGAAGGATTCATTATCAAAACCTATCAGAAAGTCAAACCAGCAGACCATGCGGAAAATGTTCTGAAGGACCTGTAATGAAAATCATTCTTTCTCCCGCCAAGAAAATGGAAAGGGCGGATGATGACTTTGCATATGATTCACTTCCGGAATTTCTGGTTCAGAGTGAAGAACTGTCAGATCATCTGAAATCATATGATGCCGCTCAGCTGAAGAAAATCTGGAAATGTTCGGATGCGCTTGTGCAGCTCAATCAGCAGCGGATCGAAACAATGGATCTGAGAAAAGGTCTTTCACCTGCATTGTTCTCATATATCGGTCTTGCCTTCCAGCATATGGCTCCCGGCTCAATGACAGATTCCCAGCTTGGCTATCTGAGGGAACATTTACGGATACTCAGCGGCTTCTATGGTGTGCTGAGGCCGTTTGACGGGGTAACTCCGTATCGTCTTGAAATGCAGGCAGTTCTGCCGGATCGCGGAAGTCTCTATGATTTCTGGGGTGACAGCATTTATCGCAGTTTAATCGATGAAGACAGACTGATCATCAATCTTGCATCAAAGGAATATTCAGTCTGTGTTGAAAAATATCTGCGTGAAGAAGACCGCATGATCACACCTTCCTTTGTTCAGATTGTCAAAGGAAAGCCCGTTACCAAGGGAACGATGGCAAAAATGGCAAGAGGTGAAATGACATGGTGGCTTGCCGAAAACAGAATCACTGACCCTGAAAAGATCAGAAACTTCAATGACGGATATGAGTACAGCGAACTGCTTTCCGGTGAATCGGAATATGTGTTTGTGCAAAAGATTTGAAATTCAGTGAATCCATGCATGAATCGTGTTTATAATATTGCTTATATTGAGGAGACATTCTTATGAAGAAAGAAACAAAGTGCGTACAGGCGGGCTATGTGCCGAAAAACGGCGAGCCGCGCATGATCCCGATCATTCAGAGTACAACATTCAAATATGATACCAGTGAAGCAATGGGCAAGCTGTTCGATCTGGAAGCAGAAGGCTATTTCTATACAAGACTTCAGAACCCGACCAATGATTATGTCGCAGCCAAGATTGCGGCTCTTGAAGGCGGAACTGCAGCGATGCTGACAAGCTCAGGCCAGGCAGCTTCATTCTTCTCTGTTTTCAACCTTGCATCACAGGGTGACCATGTTGTCGCTTCCTCGACAATCTACGGCGGCACATACAATCTGTTCAATGTCACAATGAGACGGATGGGAATCGACTTTACATTCGTTGATCCGGACTGCTCGGATGAAGAACTTGAAGCAGCTTTCAGACCGAATACAAAATGCGTCTTCGGTGAGACAATTGCCAACCCCGCACTGATCGTCTTTGACATCGAGCGCTTTGCAAAGGCTGCGCATGCCCATGGAGTACCGTTAATCATTGACAATACATTTGCTACACCGATCAACTGCCGTCCGATCGAATTCGGTGCAGATATCGTCACACATTCAACAACAAAATACATGGACGGCCATGACGCTGCAGTCGGCGGCTGCATCGTTGATTCCGGCAAGTTCGACTGGATGGCTTACCGTGAAAAATTCCCCGGACTGACAACACCGGATGAATCCTATCACGGCATCACTTACGCCGAAAGATTCGGCCTTGAAGGAGCTTTCATCACCAAGGCGACTGCCCAGCTGATGAGAGATCTCGGCGCAATTCAGGCGCCGATGAATGCATATCTCCTGAACCTCGGTCTTGAAAGCCTTGCGGTCAGAATGGAAAGACACTGTTCCAATGCGCAGAAAGTCGCTGAATTCCTGGAAGCAGATGACAGAGTCGCCTGGGTCAATTATCCGGGACTGCCTTCCAACAAATACTACGAAAGAGCAAAGAAATATATGCCGGACGGAACATGCGGCGTCATCTCATTCGGCGTCAGGGGCGGCAGAAAAGCAGCTGAAGAATTCATGAAGCACCTCAAGGTTGCGATCATTGCCACTCACGTGGCCGATGCCCATACATGCGTACTCCACCCGGCAAGCAGCACCCACCGTCAGATGAGCGATGAAGAACTGGATGCGGCAGGAGTCGGTGCAGATCTGATCCGTCTTTCCGTCGGTATCGAGAGTGTTGATGACATCATTGATGATCTGAAAAACGCACTTGATCAGATCTGATCAGTTTCTTCATGCCTGTTTCAGTCAGACTGATTGAAAGCTGAACAAATCAGTTTTAAAATGAAATTGTATAGGGAGGGTTGATACATGAAGAAAATCTTACTCCTGTGCGGTGCGGGCATCTCAACTTCCATGCTGTTAAGCAAGCTGGAAGAAGCCGGTGCGGCACTTGGCAAAAGTGAATATGAATTTGAAGCGACCACAATTGAGCAGGCGGACAAGTATGTTCCCGAAGCAGATGTTGTGCTCGTTGCACCGCAGATCAAATTTCAGATCGGCTCGCTGCAGAGAAAATATCCGGATGCCAAATTCTCGGCAATGGATATGCACATGTTCGGAATGATTGACGGTGAAGCAATCATTGAGCTGGCTGAAAGAACAATTGAAGGAATGTAACAGAGTATCATGAAAGCAGCGCGTCATGCGCTGCTTTTGTTTAAAATTCTGCCGAACATATTTCATGAGATTCATAAATTGTGTACACTTGAATTATGGAAAAAGATTTTGAAACTGAAGTGGCGGAAGCTGTCAACGCAGGCAACGATGCTCTTTATCATCTGTATCAGGCAGACGAGATGCTCGGCAAGGCAAGAAACTGGGGAATCGCCGATATCATGGGCGGCGGTATGATCATTACTGCCGTCAAAAGAAAACGGATGCGGGAGGCATCCGAAGAGATTTCACGTGCCAAGCGTGCACTGAAGGTGCTGAGCAGAGAACTTGTTGATCTGGAAGGATATCTGCAGCTGGATACGGAAATTGATGATTTCCTCGGGATTGCGGATTATGTTTTTGATAATTTCTGGACAGACATGATGTCACAATCGCGGATCAATCATGCCAGAAGTCAGGTTCAGGATGCGATCGCGCAGGTGGAAGGAATTCTTGACGCACTTTCTGAATTATGATGAACAGCGGACGATGATCCGCTTTTTTTTCTCTGAATATATTAAGATATTGTCATGACACTGAAAGAACAGCTGAAACAATACATTCCTTACAACGAACAGGAAGAAAAAGACAGAGACTTAATCGTTGAACATCTTGAGAATTCAAAGAACATCTTTACCCGTGAAAACAGAACAGCTCATATGACGGCTTCCGCATGGGTTGTGTCGGAAGACCATTCCGAAGTTCTGATGGCTTATCACAATCTGTATGATTCATGGGCGTGGCTCGGAGGTCATGCGGATGGTGAAGAAAATCTTCTGAATGTTGCAATCCGTGAAGTGAAGGAGGAAAGCGGCATTCATGATGTAAGACCGTATGCGGAAGATATTTTTTCCGTGGAGGTTCTGACCGTTGACGGCCATGTGAAAAAAGGAGAATACGTCAGCAGCCATCTCCATCTGAATGTGACCTATCTGCTTGTCGCAGATCCTCATCAGTCCATTCATAACAAACCTGATGAAAACAAGGCAGTCGGCTGGTTTAAGCCGGAAGAAGTTTATGTACGCTCAAGCGAGCCCTGGTTTATTGAGCATATTTATAAGAAACTGAATGAAAAGATGGCAGTTCTGTTTGAAAAGGAAGAGAGTCAATGAGCGAACGTTATCTTACCTTTGCGTCCTGGTGCAAAAACAGATATGGCAGAAAGCTTTACAGAACAGCTCTGAATGCCGGTATGACCTGTCCCAACAGAGACGGGACAATCGGAGACAGAGGCTGTATTTTCTGCGCGGGCGGATCAGGTGATTTTGCCATCCGCTATGAAGGTCAGAAACTTTCACCCGAAGATATGATATTCAATCATCAGGATGTATCTTACGGTGACTATATTGCCTACTTTCAGGCATATACAAATACATATGCACCGGTTGAAAGACTCCGCAGGCTCTTTGAATCAGCCCTTGAAGATCCGGTATTTGCAGGCATCTCGATTGCGACAAGACCCGACTGCATGGGAGAAGACGTGATTGCCTTACTCAAAGAGCTGAAGGAAAGATTTCCTGAAAAGCTTTTTATGATCGAGCTTGGCTTGCAGACAATCCATGAAGAAAGTGCACAGTTGATCAGAAGGGGATATCCGCTGTCTGTGTTTGATGAATGTGTACGAAGGCTTCATGAAATTGACATTGATATCGTTGTTCATGTAATCATCGGTTTACCTCATGAAACACCGGAAATGATTTATGAAACAATCGATTATCTGAATGATTCAAAAATCCAGGGCATCAAGCTGCAGCTGCTGCACTATCTGAAAGGAACTGACCTGGGAGATCTTTATCAGAATGATCCCGAAAGTTTCCATGTATTAAGCATTGAAGAATATGCAGAGATCGTCGCTGAATGCATCGGAAGACTTGATGAATCAATCGTTGTCCACAGAATCAGCGGGGACGGGAACGGGGAGTATCTGCTGGCGCCGCTGTGGTCGAAGGATAAAAGGCGAGTGCTCAATCTGATTTCACATACACTCAAGGTTAAAAATATTACCCAGGGATGCAGAAGGAAATATGAACAAGAAAGAAATTCTGAAGCTGCTTGAAAAAGAAAAGATTGATTATATCTATGAGGAACATCCGCCTGTATTTTCAATGGAGGATCTGTTTTCACTGAATCCTGAACATGGGAAGGATATCGCACTCACTCTCTTTCTCAGGGATGATAAAAAGAAGAACTATTATCTCTTAAGTACGGACAGATCAATGAAACCCGATCTCAAAGCATTGAAACATATACTCGGTACCCGACCGCTTTCCTATGCATCAGACCGTGATTTTGAACGCATTCTGAGGCTGAAGAAAGAAAGTGCGAGTCTGTTCGGAATCTTCAATGATGAAGAACAATCTGTTGAGGCAGTCATCGATATACGCTTTCAGAACAGACTGATCGGACTTCATCCTTTGATCAATACGGCAACTGTTTTTCTGAAGGGAGACGATCTGTACAGATTGCTTCAGGAAAAAGGAATTTCTGTCAGGTGGGCAGAGTTCAGACAGTTCATCTGATTCAATGCAAATTCGCAATATATGCAGGATTGATACGCTATAATTGTCATGCCTGAAAACAAACGAGGAGGAAAAAATCATATGAAAGAATTCTTTGGTACAGAAATGCCGAAACTCGGTTTCGGTATGATGCGTCTGCCCCGCTTTGAGGACAAGTCTTTTGACATCGAACAGGTCAAGAAAATGGTTGACCGGTTCCTTGCGTCAGGTCTTAAGTATGTTGATACAGCATATGTTTATCAGGGATCTGAAGAAGTAGTCAAACAGGCTCTTGTCGACAGATATCCGCGTGAAGCATATTATCTTGCGACAAAGCTGAACGCAGGCAACTGGGCGGCAGCCAACGAAGAAGAAGCGAAAAAACAGCTTCAGACTTCACTTGAGCGCACCGGTGCAGGATATTTTGATTTCTATCTTCTCCATGCATTAAGCAAAGAAAATATCGACAATTACGAAAAATACGGAATCTGGGATTTCGTCAAAGAAGCAAAGGAAAAAGGACTGATCAAGCATTATGGATTCTCCTTCCATGATTCTGCCGATGTCCTTGAAGAAATTCTGGAAAAGCATCCGGATGCTGAATTTGTTCAGCTGCAGATCAACTACGCTGACTGGGATGATCCGATTGTTCAGTCCCGCAAGGTTTATGAAGTATGCGTCAAGCATAACAAACCGGTTGTTGTCATGGAGCCGGTCAAAGGCGGCACACTGGCCAATCCTCCCGAGCAGATCACAGACATTCTCAAGGCAGCCAACCCGGAAGTTTCCAACGCTTCGTGGGCAATCCGCTTTGCGGCCAGCCTTGATCAGGTCATGGTAGTTCTCTCCGGTATGAGCACAATTGATCAGATGGAAGACAATCTTTCCTACATGTCTGACTTCAAGCCTCTGGATGAAGAAGAAAAAGCAACAATCGAAAAGGCACAGAAGGCACTTTCCGAAATTACACAGATCAAGTGCACATCATGCAGATACTGCACAAAGGGATGCCCGATGCAGATCAACATTCCGGGTATCTTCACAGCCATGAACAGAAATCTCATCTATGGGCAGTATGATGATGCGGTAAGACGCTATGCAGGTGCAGTCAAGGAAGGCGGAAAAGCTTCCGAATGCATTCACTGTCTGCAGTGCGAAGACGCATGCCCTCAGCACATTGAAATTACAAGCTGGCTTGAAAAGGCTGCAGCTGAACTGGAAAGGTAACCGATGAAAATACTCTATCTTGAATGCAATATGGGCGCTGCGGGCGACATGTTGATGGGCGCACTCAGCGAGCTTGTCGGCCGTGAAGCATTTGTTGAAAAAATGAATTCATTGAAAATTCCCGGTGTTGAGGTGAGTGCATCAGACTCCTTCAAATGCGGAATCAAGGGAACCCATATGTCGGTTGTGATCAACGGAGAAGAAGAGATCAGCGATGATCTTTCTCATGAGCACCATCATCACCATGATGATGAAGACCATGACCACGAGCATCACCACCACGATGATGAAGACCATGATCACGAACATCATCACCACCATCACCATACATCCCTGGCTGATGTTGAACGCATCGTCAACGGATTTGATGTATCTGACAAAGTCAAAAAAGATGTACTTGCAGTATACGGACTGATTGCTGAAGCAGAAAGCAATGCACATGGCAGACCTGTTGAAGAAATTCATTTCCATGAGGTAGGCAGTCTTGATGCGATCACGGATGTAACAGGTGTATGCATGTTAATGGAAATGATCAATCCTGACCGTGTTGTTGCTTCGCCGGTTGCACTCGGCAGCGGATTTGTCAGATGTGCACACGGCGTTCTGCCGGTACCGACACCTGCAACTGCATATATTCTGAGAGGCGTCCCGACATATGCAGGAAGAGAAAAGGGTGAGCTCTGCACACCGACAGGTGCAGCTCTTCTGAAATACTTTGCTGATTCATTTGAGACAATGCCCGTTATGGCAGTTGAAAAGACAGGCTATGGCATGGGTATGAAAGACTTCTCCACAGCAAACTGCGTACGTGCTTTTGTCGGTGAGACAGGCGGATCAAACGCAATCAAAGAGCTTGTCTGCAATCTCGATGATGAGTCACCGGAAGAGATCGGCTTTGCAATGGATGAATTATTTGCGGCAGGAGCTCTTGATGTTTACATCACTCCGGTACATATGAAAAAGAACAGACCGGGTGTTGTCTTTACATGTATGTGCAGAGCGGATGATGCCGAAAAGATGATGGAACTGATGTTCCGCCATCTGACAACGCTCGGAATCCGTGAATATACCTGTGAAAGGCACGGTCTGAAAAGAAGTATTGTCACACTGAATACCGAATTCGGTGAAGTGAGACTGAAGAGATCGGAAGGCTACGGAACAGTGCGTGAAAAGCTCGAATACGAAGATCTGGCAAAGATTGCCCGTGAACAGAACAAGAGCATTGAAGAGATCAGAGAAGCAATTCTGAAGGCAAAAGAGGAATTATGACAGTTATTAAAAACGGCCTGATTTTCGATGCCGTACATCGTGAACCGTTTTATGCCGAGATCCTGATCAGAGACGGAAAGATCGTTTCGATCGGCAGTGACTTTGATGATGAAGATGTCATCGATGCCGCATGCAGAAATATCTATCCCGGCTTTGTGGAAGCACATTGCCATCTCGGACTGGACGGATACGGCGTTGGTGTGGAAGGAAAGGATTACAACGAGCTCGGCGATATCTGCACACCGCAGATGAGAGCGATTGATTCCTTCAATCCCTTTGATCCTTCCGTTGCATTCGCAGCCAAAGGCGGTGTCACGACTGTCGCAACCGGACAGGGCAGTTCCAATGCGATCGGCGGTACATGGATTGCCGTCAAGACAACCGGTGTTTCTGTTGATGAAATGATCATCAGAGAGCCGGTCGCAATGAAATGTGCACTCGGTGAAAATCCCAAGCGCTGCTATCGCGAAAAAGGAAATTCGGCTAGAATGTCCACGGCGGCAGTGATCAGAAATATGCTTTATGTTTCGATGGATTATCTTGCCCGCAAGGAAGCAGCTGCCGGCGATCCGGCCAAAATGCCGAAATTCGATTACAAATGCGAAGCGATGATTCCGGTGCTGAAAAAACAGATTCCGCTCAAGGTCCATGCCCATCAGGCAAATGACATTCTGACAGCGATCCGCATTGCCAGAGAGTTTGATGTGAAGATGACACTTGAGCATGTTACGGAAGGTCATCTGATTCCCGATCAGCTGGAAGCTGCCAAGGAATATATGCTGGCCGTCGGAC
The DNA here is from genome assembly GCA_030525525.1 of Erysipelotrichaceae bacterium. Lineage (GTDB taxonomy): Bacteria > Bacillota_I > Bacilli_A > Erysipelotrichales > Erysipelotrichaceae > Bulleidia. The sequence continues at coordinate 20,824 of JAUNEN010000009.1, read as the reverse complement.
CGACTCTGACGCACGCAACCAAGATTGAAGTCCGCAACAAAACATTTGAAACACCCGGTATTCTTGCAAAAAGAGGATGCCATGTTTCAATCATCACCGATTCACCGGTCATTGAACAGCAGTATCTGCCTTTGTGCGCAGGCATGGCTGTCAAATGCGGCATGGATGAGTTTGATGCACTCAAGGCAATTACTCTGAATGCGGCCGAACATATCGGTGTCTCTGACAGAGTGGGTTCTATTGAAGAAGGAAAGGATGCAGATATTGTCATCGCTTCCGGTTCCTGCTTTGACAGTTCGTCAGTGATTGAAACCGTTCTGATTGACGGAAGACGGATTTAAAGCAAAGGCAGCCTGAAACGGCTGCTTTTGATGTTGGTTATTCTCATGCATGGTTGTATGATTGATGTGTCAGACGAGGAGTATGCATCTATGCCCGAATTAATCAAACCTGAATACAGTGAACTGTCCTACCGCCGAAAGCTGCTGTCCTCAGAGAGGACAATGAGCTGGTTCGGGAAAACCGTTGAATTTCCAAAAGAGGAGTGGAAGGACTTCTATGACAGATTTGTAGAGGCGGATCCTTCCGAAAAATACTACCGTCTGATCTACTGCCCCGGCTGCAATGATTTTGTCGGCTCAGTTTCCTATGAACTGAATCAGGAAACAAACCGCTATGAGATGGAATTGCTGATTGACGCAAGAAGACGCTTATGCGGCTATGGACGATGGGCACTTGGGGCTCTTAAAGCTGCTGCCAAAAAGAGCGGCATCACGGAACTCTGGGTGCGCATCTGCAAATCCAACACAGCCTTTGAATTCCTGGAGCGCTATGGCTTTGTACGGGCTGAAGAAGATGAGACAAGCTATCTTGAATACTGCCGTCTGTGAACAATCAGATATTATAAAAAAGTCGGAAATCAGTTTCCGGCTTTTTCAATCGGGACAGCAGTCCCGTTATAGAAGCTCCATGCATAAAGCTCAATGTCGGCATCCGGATAGAATGACGCCATGACGGAGCGGTAGGTGTTCAGCTGAGGTGAATATTCTTCGGCAATTTCTGCCGGAGTCATGCGGTCTGTTTTGAAGTCAATGATGATAATTTTCTTCTCACTGACTGCGGCCAGGTCAATCGTTCCGTTGATTCTGGCAGATTCATCTTCAAAGTAGAACGGATATTCCTTGTGGATTTCCAGTTTGCGGCAGCGCTCGTAAAGGTCGCTGTGACCGAATATGTAAAGATCATTGAGAGCTTTCTCATTGAGGGAAGGATCCATGACGCTTCTTAACAATTCACGTGTCCATTCCTGATCATCCGGCATGTCTTCGCATGCTTTATGCATCATGGTACCGTAATTTGTGCCGCCTGTATTCTTCGGCGCAAAGGAAGGCAGAACCGGTTTTCCGCTTTCCGCAGAGAGGAGCGATCTTGATTTTTCAAGTGAGCTCGGCGTTCTGATTTCCGGCAGCGGCTCTTCTTTTATGCAGAGTCTCGGCAGTTTTTCGGGTTTCGGAATCCGGTTTCTTTCGCCGACCCATGCATATTCTTCGGGGGAAGGACTGAAATCGACATGGACAGTCTCCAGAAGTCCGCCTTCAGTGACCGAGTCTTCATGATCAAGCGCCATTGTGATGAGACCCGTAATTCCGCTTCGCTCATCGAGTGCGCTGTAATCAATGACTCTGCGTTTTTCCTGCTCTGCATCTTCATTGTCGACAATGATCAGCTGTTTCTGGGCACGGGTAACCGCGACATAGAGAACACGAGTGAATTCATCGAGATCATCTTTATTGATACGGTGTTCCACACATAAGCGCTGCACGGTCGGCAAGGCAATCCTGTATTTTGAATCGATATCACGGATGCCGAGCATCAGATCATCATCAATCAATACTGCCTCTCTGCCATCGGAGAATTTGTTGCCGCTGCCTCCCCAGAGGAAGACAATCTTATACTGCAGGCCTTTGGAATGATGGATGGTTGTGACTGTGACAACATCATCGCCTTTGCCGGTGGTAATTGCTTCGGAAGAATTTTCTGCTTCGCCGAGCTCCATTTCACGGATCAGTGCACTGAGCGAGCTGACATTAGCTGAAACAGTCAGATCAAACAGATAATCGAAGTTTGCCTGATCCTTGCGGGAAAGGGCATCATAGAAGCAGATCTCTTCTTCATGTGCTTCATGTGTGACCGGTGTATTTGCAATTGTGCTGAGCAGAGCTTCCATGCCGTTTTCATTCATGATGGTACGGTATTGCTCAAACTGTGCATAGATCTCAGGGTAAATCTGATAGATCGACTGAGCGAATGAATCGCCTTTGATGCGTGCTTCTGCAAGCTGTTCATCATTGAATGAGAACAGCGGACTTGTCAGAACGGCACATAGGGCAACTTCGTCATACGGATCACGCAGAACGCGTGCAATGTTGAGAATATCCTGACAAAGATCCGAAAGATAGAATCCTTCTCTGGCATCGATGTCATAAGGAATGTGATAAACATCAAAGCTGTTTCTCAGGACAATCTGATCGGCATGGGAGCGGGAAAGAACAGCAAAATCTCTGAAGGAGAGTGCTCCGTCTGATTCACTGATCATCTGGCAGATCTTTTCGGAAATGAACTGTGCTTTCTGCTTTTTTGCTTCGGCAGCAGGAAGTTTTTTCTTTTTGCCGTCTTCATCAATCACAGCATCTTTCAGCAGTACCAGCTGCACGGCAGGTTCTTCATTTCTGACATCCTGCCTTAGTGTACCGATATCGACATGATCTTCATCGCCGTAATGATCAGAACTGCCTGCTACATTCATCAGTCTCTCAAACAGCAGATTGGTAAATGCGACAATGCCTTTGTCCGATCTGTAGTTATAGAGCATGTTGAAGACTGCCGTATCCGGATCAGCCATCATTCTTCGCATCAGTTCAGGTTTTGCCTGACGGAAGCGGTAGATGGACTGCTTGACATCGCCGACTCTGAAAACAGGGATGTTGCGATCGGCCTTGGCAATGGTTGTCAGGATCGTATCCTGCAGATAGCTGGTATCCTGGAATTCATCGATCATGATTTCATCGAAGGAGTGATTCAGCTTGAGGGCAATTCTTGCATCGGAAGCCTTCAGAATCTGCAGCGCATAGCGCTCCATGTCGGAGAAGTTCATTGCCGAAATGCTGCGCTTGAGGGCGGCGAATGTTTCGGAAGTCAGCTCAGCCAGATCAATGAGCGAATGCACAATCTGTGTGTGCAGGGCAGAGTTTCCGGCAAAGGCAGACTGTTCATAGCTGATCTCAAGCAGATGTGAGATGTGATCATGCATGATTGTGCGCATGAGCTCGGTCTCTGTGTCTGCGCTTTTGGGAATTTTATTGACAGCTGCATCTTTTAACAGGACCAGATAGCCGTCATAATCCTGATCTTTGATGCACTCCATCGCATGATTGAACAGATTGATCGTCTGGATGATCATTTCCGGTTTGATTTTCTTATCCGGCTCTTCAGTGATCTTTTCATGGATGCTTGCCGCATATTCAAGAATGATGCCGCATTCTTCACCCAGCAGATCAAACCATGCATTTCTGATTGCATCGGGAAGCTGACGGATTGTGCTGAAAGGAATGTAGTTTTCACGGCATCTCTGATACCACTCTTTCGGATCGACTGCACTTTGCGCATGGAGATTGATCGTTTTGACAATCTGATACAGTCTTGAATAATCTTCCGGGCGCGGTGAGAAATACTGACATAAGGCAAGCATGTTTTCAAAGCCTTCGGGAGTATCTGCCAGTTGATTCATGGAAAGACGGAACGCCTCTGTCTGAAGCTGTTCATTCTTGCCTTCGGAAAGGATATTCTGCGCGGAAGCAGGATCAAGACCGATGACAGCTGAAAAGCGCTGGATAATGCTCAGGCAATAGGAGTCAATGGTTGTGATATCCGCGTTGACAAGCTGTGTGATCTGCGAATCGATATATGCTTTTTCTTCTTCGTCATCCGTCTTTTCACGCAGTTCATGGAACTGTCTGGACAGACGGTTTTTCATTTCTTCGGCAGCTGCCGATGTGAATGTCAGTGCCAGAATGCGGCTGACATTGATTCTGTCATCCATGCATCTTTTGAGAATACGGGAAACCAGAACCATCGTTTTGCCGGCTCCTGCACTTGCGCCGACAACGATATCCCTGCCGCTGTTTTCGGTGATGATGCTTCTCTGCATGGGATCAAACATTGAAAGGTCTGTTTTCATGATTTGTTCCTTTCTTCGAAGAGGCTTCCTTCATAAATCTCTTTCATGGCGCTGTCTTCGCCATGGAAGCGGCAGATTCCTTTGTAATCGCAATATGTGCAGGCGGAATCAACCGGGGCAGCCGAAATCTCAGGCATACCGGTTTCCTCAGAAGCCATCAGCTGTTCATAGAAGTATTCATAAAGAGTTTCAAGGCAGTCTCTGACGCTGTCGCAGCTGCAGATCTTCTTTAAGCCGTTCACATATTTCCCGTCGCGGTCAATCGCATCGGTTCTGTCCGTGAATGTCCATCCGTTCAGCTTTCTGTTTTTGATCATCATGTCTCTCATCTTTGCTTCATCAAGGCGCAGATCATTTTCAGTGAGCTTCCATGTACTGCGGTTGACGGAGGCAGCTTTGATGAGGCGGGCATCGGAAATATTGTCGCTTGTCAGAGAGAAGTAATATGTTCCGGCCGGATTCACATCTTCATACTGATCCAGTGCCGCAAACAGATATGTCAGTAACTGCAGCTGCTGGCCAGCTTTGACATTTTTTTCGCTGAGTGTTTTGGAAGAAGATTTGTAATCGATGATTTCAATCATATGATTTTTTTCATCTTTGGAAATCCTGTCAATGGTTCCGTTTAAGCGGACATGTTCGGAAACCGGCAGATGATAGAAGGAGACTTCGGTATCATACGGGTCAAATGTATTTCCTCTTTCATATTCACTCAGAAAATCAGCGGCCTTCTTCAATGATTCAATCATGCGCTTTTCAGAAAGCGAAATGCGCACCGCATCAAGCGGGGAAGCGATTCTTAATGCATCAAAATAAGGACTGATCAGTTCGGCAATTCTTTCTTCGGAAAGATGTTCCGCATAAAGAGGATCGGGATTTCCGTCAGGAGCGTAGACTGCTTTTTCAAGAGCAGCGTGCTGCCATGTGCCGACACTGTCGGCAGAAAGATCAGGTGTCTGCTTTTTCCTGACATACAGACCGCTGGCAATGAAATAGCGGTAGGGGCATTTATACCATGTTTCAACGGAACTGATCGAACCGCTGATATAAGGCTGCTGTCCGTCATGTTTCAGAAACAGCTGTTCTGAAGTTTCACGGGAAATGACATGATCCAGCTTTCTGCGCTCATCAAAGAATTCAATCTGCCATCTTTCCGATTTGCCGTACTGTTCCAGTTCAAAAGCACCGATCAGTTCACGGCCCTGATAGTCATTGGTGGCGGATGAATAAATCAATTCATCCGAACAGCTTTTTTCAATCCATGAAAGCTGTTCAAGATATGCTTTCTGTCTCTCATCGAGAGTCGGGAAGTCTTTGATTTCTGAAATATAGCTTTCGTCAAAGACACCTGAGAACGGCGCAAAGCCGGGATAGTTCTTTCCGCTTGCACCGAGAACATATGTATTTTCTTTCGGCAGCACCGGATGGGAAAGATCACTGACCGTGCAGAAATCACTGACAAGCTTATGGGCGGAAACAGAGAGTCCCTCCATCATGCGGGCGAAGAAGAGAGCTTCTTCATCATTGTCAATCAGATCAATGCAATCCTGAAGTTCAGACAATATCTTTCTGCCGGCTGCCATTTCTTCATGATTGGCCAGCAGGAATGAAGACGCAATGATTTCATAAGCCGCGATCAGACGCTTCTTCGGAGTTTCAGCTGATGTGAGTGAATCGATTTCCTTCTGGATTATTGCGAAATAATCCTGTGCTCTTTTCTCGAGATTTTCATAAATGGTTACAGGATCGCGCTTCAGAGCTTTTTCGGGATCGTATTTGTCACTTTCTACCCGACTGTAGGCTTTTCTGTATTCTTCTGCTCTGTCCGGGGCCTCGATATCATCGAGAACCTGATCAAGGAAGACGAGAATATCATCATTCACAGGCTCTGAGAATGCCTGATTCTCAAAGCAGACCATGAGTGAGTTTCTGTCTTTTCTGACCGAAAACTGAACCAGAGCGGAAAAACATCTGCCGATCTGCGGACTGCCGGAAGAGACTGTATAGGAAAACGGAATCTCATAGCGTGCAAAGACCTGCCTCAATACCGGCAGCTGGGAAGCCGGGGAACAGAGCACCACATTGCAGGGCTTTGCGCACTTTGCAATATGATAAGCGCATCCTTCGATCTCCATCCGCGTGCTTAAGGCATGCTTTCTGGAAATTGATCTGGCATGTACATCGGAAAGAGAAATGGTTTCAACACCTTCCTCTTTCAGCTTTTTCATAAACTGATACTGAAAATAATTGTTTTCAAATCCTTCGATGACTTTAAGATCTGAATTCTTCGCATCTTCAAGGGCCTGCGGCAGATTTTCAGCAATCTTCTTTTCCTTGAGATCAAGCGATAAAGCGATCCTTACGATTTCCCGCAACTGGTCTGCGGCTGCGTCTTCGGCGGGCAGATCATGCGCTCTGATTCCGTAAAGGGACAACTGCTTTGCAAATGAGATGACCTCATTGTAAAAAACAGGGAAGCGGAACATTTCCCGGTATGCCGGAAACTGATCCTTTTTCTGAGTGAGAAGTTTTGAAAGCTTCAGACAGAGAACGGTATCCGTGTCTGTCTCTTCGTCGCTTAAAAGCCTTGACGGACTGATGATTTCAAGCGATTCGAGAGATTTCTTTTTTAAAGCCATATCATGAAAGATGAACTCTTTCAGATATTCATGTGCGATTATTTTAGTCATGCCTTCAGTGTATCATTTTTACCGCAATGCAAGGACAGAGAACTTCAAACCTGCCCGAAAGATCGTATTCGTGAAAATTCAGGCAAATCAGATATTTTGTTTGTTGAATGAGAAAACTGTCGGAGTTATGATATTTGCGTCGTTTTAGGAGGGAAATTAAATGAAGAAGTTTTTCATGACGGCAATGAGTGCTTTTATGGCGCTTTCACTTGTCGGCTGCGGCGGCTCTGATACAGCCTCTTCAGCCTACACTCCCGGCACATATACAGGCACTGGCAAGTCTGATGCGCTGGGACACACAGTAACGGTTGAAGTCACGGTTTCCGCAGACAAGATCGAAAAAATCGAAGTCAAGGATGAAGATTTTGACTTTGATCAGCCGTATGAGTCCATGCCTCAGGCAATCATCGACAAGAACTCAACCGAGGGTGTCGATATCGTTGCAGGAAGCACCGAAACATCAGACGCACTGATCGCTGCTGTCAACGAGGCTCTGGCTCAGGCAAAGGGTGAAGGATCCTCAGAACAGCAGGGGAATGTCGCTGTGACTTTCAAACCGGGTACTTATACAGGTCACGGTACAGGCTACAACGGCGGGATGGAAGTCGCTGTCACATTCACAGATTCCGCAATCGAAAAGATCGAAGTTGCAAATTCTGTTGAGACAGAACATGTCGGCACACCTGCTTTTGATATCCTGAGTGAAGATATCAAAAATGCATGCGGCACAGGCGTTGACAACGTATCCGGTGCTACATTCACTTCTGCCGGATTCAAGGCTGCCATCAATGATGCGGCTGAGCAGGCTGAAGTATCCGACCTTGAGGGATTCAAAAAGAATACAATCGAAGTCACGGCAGGCGATCCGATTGACGAAACATATGATGTCATTGTTGTCGGTGCGGGCGGTGCCGGTATGGCTGCGGCAGCACAGGCAGCACAGGACGGCAACACTGTTCTGGTCATTGAAGAGAATGCTGAAATCGGCGGCAACACTCTGGTTTCCGGCGGTCAGTATCAGTCCGTAATGCCTTATCTTGTATGGGATCCTGAGAATCCTGATGCAACAAAGGGCACAAAGTATGACGGAACTGAATGGGACAAGCAGATGGCTCCGGCAAGCACACTGGATGAATTACGCATCATTGAAAACTGGAGCGAAGAGCCGTTTGATGAAGACTATTATAAGGATCATGAATTCGTGGCAGGTGATACAGCTGAGCTCTCCAAGCATGGCGTACACGCTGAATATCTTTCAACTCTGAAAGCACTGAAGGAAGAAATCAAGCCTTATCTGGCATGGGCTGAGCCGAAGGTTGCGGCAGGTGCAGGCGAAGTAACTCTGTTCTCCACACTCAACCTCCACATCTTCCAGACATACTATGGCGGATTACGTCCGACTGCAGATATGAGCGAATGGATGTACGGTGACTTTGATCTGGTTTCCCAGTTCATCACAGACGGTCAGGATCTCAAACCCTGGCTTGAAGAACAGGGCGGCAAGTTTGTTGAAAACCAGCAGACTCTGATCGGCGCTCTCTGGTACAGAGAAAACGAATTCGCAGGTGCTGAGATTGACGGCACAGAATATCCGGGCAGATGGGGCACATACTTCATGGCTCCGAAGAACACACTTCTTAACACATCATCCACAGCTTCCAGCAACAAGATTATGTTAAGAACAAAGGCTGAAAGCCTGATCGTTGACGGCGGAAAGGTCACCGGCGTCAAGGGTAAGATGTATGACGGAACCGAAGTCACAGCACATGCAAACAAGGGTGTCATTCTGGCAACCGGCGGATTTGCGGCAAATGTTGATAAGGTCATCGAATACAACCAGTACTGGAGTGAAGAATATCTCACAAAGTCCACAAAGACAACAAACCGCAGCTCCCTGAAGGGTGACGGTATTGAAATGGCTGAAGCAATCGGTGCTGATACAACCGGTATGAACTTCACACAGCTGATGCCAATCTCATGGGTTGACAACGGAAACCTCGCATTCGGTGCAGGCAACTACGCAGTCTGGATCAATCCGAATACCGGCAAGCGTTTCGTTGATGAAACAAGCGAACGTGACGTTCTCTCTCTGGCTGAATTCAGAAACGGTATGGAAGTCAACGGCACAAAGGGTGTCTTCGTTGAAATCTATAACAAGGAACAGCCGCTGCCGGCTCCGATGCAGTTAGGCGATGAGGACTATGAAGGCCGTTACTACACAACTACAATCGACAAGCTCGGCGAACTGTTTGAAAAGCTCGGCGTCAAGGCTGATCCTGCAACTGTCAGAACAACAATCGAAGAGTATGACAAGGCAGTTATGGCAAATACTGACGCTGCCGATTATCCGGATGTCAAGAAGACTGCAGCTTCCAGAACAATCGGAAACTGCGAGAAGGATGAAAACGGCAAGTACCTGGCAGATACATATGATCTCGACGGCACACAGCTGAGAGTCCGTCTGATGGCACCGTCAACCCACCACACAATGGGCGGTGTCAAAGTTGATACAGAACGTCATGTACTTGACGCAAACGGTGAGATCATCGAAGGTCTCTATGCGGCAGGTGAAGTGACAGGCGGTATCCACGGTGGAAACCGTTTGGGCGGAAATGCGATTGTTGAAATCTTTGTTTCCGGACGTACAGCAGCCAAGGCTGTAACAGCAGACAACAAGTAAAATCTCATCAGTTCAAAGCAATTCTCAACATACGGGAATTGCTTTTTATTATTTTTTCACTTATAGATTGCGTCTATAGCTGAACATGGATATGCAATATTATGCACAATCCTGAAAAAGAGTGACAATGGTTCTGCAAGGATCACATGCATGAAGGCGATCCGGAAAAGAAACAGAAGAGGTATTGATATGAGTGACATCAGAAATCCGCAGAACTGGAGTCTTGAAACAAAGCAGCTTCACATCGGCCAGGAACAGGCTGATCCCGCCACTGACGCAAGAGCAGTCCCGATTTACGCAACAGCATCCTATGTTTTCCATAATGCGCAGCACGCTGCCGACAGATTTGCATTAAGAGATGCCGGCAATATTTACAGCCGTCTGACCAACCCGACCGAAGATGTATTCGAAAAAAGAATTGCTTCGCTGGAAGGCGGGAGTGCAGCCCTGGCACTGGCAAGCGGTGCGGCAGCGATCACATATGCGATTCAGGCACTTGCAAAAGCAGGTGAACACATTGTCGCATCAAAGACAATCTATGGCGGCACATACAATCTGCTTGCCCATACACTGCCTCTGACTTCGGGAATCAGTGCATCATTTGTCGATCTGTATGAAGAAGGCGCAGTTGAAAATGCAATTCAGGAGAACACAAAAGCAATCTTCATTGAAACACTCGGCAACCCGAATTCCAATCTGGCTGATATAGAAAAGATTGCAGAGATTGCACATGCACACGGGATTCCGTTAGTTGTGGATTCGACATTCGCGACACCTGTTCTGATCAGACCGATTGAATACGGAGCCGATATCGTTGTGCACTCAGCCACAAAATTCATCAACGGCCACGGCACCGCAATCGGCGGCGTGATCGTTGAATCAGGAAAATTTGACTGGAAGAAGAGCGGAAAGTATCCGTGGATCTCTGAACCAAATCCGAGCTATCACGGTATCTCATTTGCAGATGCTGTAGGACCTGCAGCTTTTGTGACATATATACGGGCAATTCTTTTAAGAGATACCGGTGCAACCCTTTCTCCTTTTGCAGCATTCCTGTTCCTGCAGGGACTTGAAACACTTTCCTTAAGAGTGGAAAGACATACGGAAAATGCACTCAGAATTGTCAGATATCTGAATGAGCATCCGCTTGTCGAAGCGGTGCACCATCCTTCTCTTGAGGGTGAACCGGGACATGATCTGTATGCAAAATATCTTCCGAACGGAGGCGGTTCCATCTTCACCTTTGAAATCAAAGGGAATGCTGAAACGGCAAAGAAATTCATTGATAATCTTCCGATCTTCTCACTTCTTGCAAATGTGGCGGATGTGAAATCACTTGTGATTCATCCGGCATCCACAACCCATTCGCAGCTGAATGAAGAAGAGCTTGCCGATCAATTGATCAAACCGAATACCATCCGTCTTTCCGTCGGAATTGAAAAGGCTGATGATCTGATTGCCGCACTGGATGCCGCATTCGAAGCAATTGCATAAACTGAAAAACAATCAGCGCCGGCTGATTGTTTTTATTAGCGGACAAAGTATTTTCTGAGATCGAAACGGTCTTTGAATTCAAACAGCTCATCATATCTGCGGTTGAAGAAACCGATCAGAATTCCGTTGAGTGCGGCACAGATGAATGTGCCTGCCTTGATGCCTTCAAAGCGTCCGAAGCCGAAGAAGATAAATGACATGAGGACAGCGATGAGGCAGCTGCTGATATCATAGATGATCTTCACTTTTGAAAGATCTGCATGCTTTGCATCGCTGATTTCACTGACGCATAATTCATATGCGGCCGGTGAAATATAGGTGCGGAAGTAGAAGGCAACACCGATGGCGCAGATGATCATACCAAGAATATAGAAGACAATGCGCAGCCAGAAGACAGACGGCAGGAATGCAACAAGCTTCATCATCACATCAAGCACAAATCCATAGAACAATGCGGTGACAAATGAGAAGAGATAGGATTTTTTATAACGCTTCAGGCAGATCGCAAGAACAATCAACAGAACTGCCTGAAGGGTATATTCGGCCATGCCGAATGTGAAAAACGAAAATGTTTCAGAGAGTTTACGGTAAAGAAGATAGGCAGGAGCGACGACCGTCGACATTCCGAAATCTGCTTTTTCCATGAGTGCCGTTCCGAATGCCAGAAACAATGTGCCGGCAAGATACGCATCTTCCGTATAGAAAACCTTCTTCATATCAAACCTCCCCGTTTTGCAAACATGCGCCATTATAGCACGAAAAATCAGGCATGCATTATAATTGGTTCAGATTCAACGGAGAGTATTTATGGACGAAAAAGAAATCAGAAGGCGGATCGAAGAAGGAAGAGAATGGATCCGTTCTTTCAACAGAGAATATGAAGGATATGAAACAGATCAGCAGCTGAAGAAACCGCAGCCGCCTTTATGCAAAGCAGCGATGAGGGAAGAATCTGTTCTTCTTCCACGCGATTTTGAAAATCTTGAAATTGACAATGATTTTCTGCATGTGATCAACAGCAGATGTTCACACCGTGTCTATACCGAAGAGACAATGAGCTTACGGCAGCTGAGCTATCTGTTATGGTGTTCGCAGGGGGTCAAGGAAATCCGCGGCAAAGCTTATGCGACATTGAGGACTGTTCCCTGCGGCGGGGCAAGGCATGAGTTTGAATGCTATATGGCAGTTCAGAATGTGGAAGATCTGACAGACGGCCTGTATCATTATCTGCCCATGAAACATGCGGTTGAAAAGCTTTCGGACTGTGAAGAGATGAGAAGCTTTATATCTGATTCTCTCTGCGGGCAGTCATGGGCCGCAAAAGCCAATGTTGTCTTTTACTACAGTGCTGTCTTTTATCGCGCCGAGTGGAGATATGGCATTCATGCGTATGTGCCGATGATGATGGATGCCGGACATATCACGGAAAATGTTTATCTCGCAGCGACTTCGATTCATCTTGGAGGCTGTGCAATCGCGGCGGTTGAGGGCAGAATTGCGGATGAAAAGTTCGGCCTGGACGGGAAAGAAGAGTCTGTTTTCTACGCAATGCCTATCGGAACAATCAGTTCATCCGATCATCAGAAAGAGCAGGATTTCTACGCGTTTGTGAAGGAACAGGGACTTTAAGCAGGTGAATTCTTCCGTTATAATGTACACGGGATTAATCTTATGAAAAAAATACTGCTGGCCATCATGATCGCCGTTTCGTCATTGTTAAGCGGCTGTGCATCCAAACCTTCCAAAGCATCCGATCTTTATAACGGATGTATCTTTGTTGTCAAAAACGGTGAAATTACAAGCTATGGCGTCTATATCGAAGTCAAGCCGAGAATCACTGATTATTCGGTATTAAATCTAAGAACCTATGATGAAACATTTGCGGATGAATTAAAGCGCTATGAAGCGGATGAGTCGAAGATTTATTACCGCACGGATACTGTTCACAATGCCTGCCATAAGGAAGGATACGGTGAAAAATCATATTTCATGAGCGCAACCCGTCCGTTATACAAGCTGCCGCAGGATCAGTACAGAAAGCTTGTTTCCAAGCTTGAAAGTGCGGCGATCCAGGTGCAGCTGGAGGATCAGGATACATCCAGGACCTATACATACAATACGATTCTGCCGATTGTTGAGGCAGATGAATCAAGCGGCTCATAGGAGGGGATTATGACCTATCAGACTGTCCGACAGGTTTATTCAGCTGCCGATCTTCCCTTTACGCAATGCGATTCTCTCGATTTTGTGTCAGGGGATTATGACAAAGAAATTGCAAAGCGCATCGTTAAAGTGATCAGTGAAGAAGCACCGATTACAGAGTGGCTTCTGATCAAGCGCGTGATCAACAGCTTCGGAATCTACAAGGCCGGTTCAAAAATCAAAGCGCATATGGAAAAGCTTCTGATGAACATGCGTCTGAATGATACCCGTGACAAAACCGGAACAGTCTACTGGAAAGAGAAACAGAGACCTTCGTCATATAATGTCTACCGTATATTCGGGGCATATGATGAAACGGTGAGGGATGTGCAGTATGTCCCTGATGCGGAAATAGCCAACGCAGCTGCATCTGTTCTCGAAGAAGAAAATCTTACATATGAAGATCTGGCCAGAAAGACAGCATTTCTGTTGGGCTATACAAGAATGGGAACCAATGTGACGGCCGGTATGAAGCGGGGCATTGAATGCGCTGTAAAGATGAAGAAAATCCGGCAGAAATCATGTGAATATGAAAATTAAGAAGGCGGGTAAAATCACCCGCTTTCAAATCGGGAGGAATTATGAGAGGAAAGCTGAAATTATTTACACATAACGGCATTTTCCACGCGGATGAAGTTTTCGCTTCGGCGATGCTGTCACTGATGGCGGAAGATATCGATGTGACCCGCGGCGGGGATACGGAAGTGCCGGATGGAGATGAGTGGATTGTCTTTGATATCGGTGAAGGAGAGCTTGATCACCACTCCGTAGAAAACAAAGAGAGAAACGGATGCCATCCCGGTACGGAGATTCCTTATGCCGCATGCGGTCTGGTATGGAAAAAATATTATAAAGAAATACTTGAAGCGATGGATTGCGAACCCCGCTACGTAGAGAAGGTTTACAGCAGACTTGAAACATCCCTGATTCTCGGAATCGATGCCGAGGATAACGGCTTTGATCCGGTGGCTGCCGAGCTTGCCAAGATGCCTAACATCACCGACGATCAGAAAGCACAGATTGTCTCTGCCGCAAAAACACCTTTCTCCGTTTCCAAAGTCATCAAGGATTTCAATCCGCCCTGGAATTCCGATCTTGATCAGAATGATGCATTCAATGATGCGGTCAATTATGCAAGAGATATTCTGATCAACCGGATTGACTCGATTATCAGCTCACTTGACGGCCGTGATTATGTGCTGCGGGCAATTGATTATTCAGCGAATCATATTATGATTCTTGACCCTTTTGCGCCATGGGAAGGCGTACTCTACGGTCAGTACCGCAATCCGAAAGCACAGGATATCTGGTATGTTGTTTCTCCTGCATTAAGAGGAGGCTGGAATGTACAGTGCGCATTAAGCAACTCAGATGACAGAACATCTTTCCGCCATCCGCTTCCAGCTGAATGGTATGGCTTACGCAATGAAGAACTGCGTCAGGTCTCCGGAATCAAGACAGCTCTTTTCTGCCATGCAAGCGGTTTTCTGGCAGGAGCAGAGACAATGGCAGATGCTCTTAATATGGCTTCTCTGGCGGCATCGAAATAAGAAAATCTGAATGAATCTTTGACTGTGAAAATGAAAGAAATAATCAAAAAATAAAAAATGTCTACTCTTTCTTCATGCATAGTGTTTCAACTATGCCTGTTGCAATAGCGTTTGCGTTCCTTATCTGGTTTGTGGCTCATCAAAAAGCAAATGAAACGCCAGCATCTAAAGCTATAATTGGGTGGCAGCATTTCTGGTTTGCAATATTCATGTTTCTTGTAGTTTACGGTTGTTTTCAGAATGCCGGTAATGTCGACTGGCGGATATTTGTTTTCGTTCCTGAGTTTCAGGAATATGATGACAGTTTAAGAATTGATGATGAATATGCTCAAAAAGTTAATGAGATGACAGAGTTTAAACCTGATCCGCACTTTTTTAAAGGTGATGGCGGTTTTGCGGTGAGGGGACAGATTCTGATCTATGAAAAAGTGCCTGAAAAAAATACTCAGATCAGCGCAGAGGAGAGTTGAACAAGATATTCTGCAAAAAGAACCATTTGTCAATTTCCTGGTGGATCTGAGTGAGGGTGTGATATTTGTACCTAAATTGAATATCCGCAATGAAGTCATGTCAGAATTTGAACCATATCTTTATGCGATTGAGCAAACCGGTAATGATCTGGATCTGTGCTGATCCAATGTTCGAGTTCATAGATAACTTCTGCAACTGAATTACAAAAACTGCAGGACTGTGATCCTTCATGCAAATACCCCGGTATCTGCTGGAAGAAAAGTCCTGCAGTTATGTTTTCACTCAGATCTGAATCATTTTTCCGGTGAAGAGTCTCACAATCAGATCTTCGAGATGCGCTTCATCAGCGTGCGCACCTGAGAGTATATAGCTGCGGGCAATTGATGTCATGCCTGAGGCAATGAAGTCAGCTGTATACCGCCGCTCTTCTTCCGTGCTTTCCTTCATGAATGTACTGCATTCAATGAGCGAGCGATACTGCTCATCATACATATAATGAATGATTCCGTTCTGCACGAGTGTGCTGAGAAGCTGTCTGTGCGTGGTCAGATAATGACTGTAATTATGTGCCAGTGTGCGCAGTGTCAGCGTATCCATGCAGCCATAGGAAGGCTCAAACGAGCAGGCTGTTGAAAGCTCATACAGAATGACATTTTCTTTGGATTCAAACAATGAATAGAATGTCTGCCTGGAAACGGATGCTCTGCGGCAGATGGAGGAAATGGAAACAGACTGGTAGCTGCAGTCATCAAGCAGCTCCAGCAGAGCTCTGGCAATCAGTTTCTGGGATGTGCACGCAGTGCGGTTGTTTCCTCTGTACATTCTTTTCTTCCTTTGTTGCTCATATTGAATCAAAAAACTTGACAGTTGTCAAACTGAATGGCATCATGAAACCATCAACTTGACAGGTGTCAAGTTTTAAATAAGAAAGGAGAATTCCTATGGTCATTATTCCTGTATACAATCAGGTTATTCTTCCTGATTCAAATATTTTCTTCCCGCTCAACCGCATCCGTACTTCCAACGGAAGCACGCCCGGCGCAAATGAGCGTGTCATGTTTCTGTTTCAGAAAAAGCAGGAAAGCCGCTTCAATGAAGACAGCTTCTATCCGATCGGCGTTGTCGGGTATGTGAGCGATAATTCTGTGCAGGGGATGATTATTGTTCATACCGTACAGAGAGTCAATGTGGAAAACGTCTTCATCCGTGCCGACCGTACGCTTTCTGTCAATATTTCCCGAAGAGCTGATATTGAAGATCTTGAACCTTCTGTTGAAAAGAGCCATCTGGAAGAGGCGAAGCAGTCACTGAAAAAGATTCTGGCATCTTATCAATGGGGCAATACACTGACACCGATTCTCAATCAGGTCAGCTCTCTGTCCGAAATCATCTGCATGGTTTCACAATGGCTCAATATCACTCCTGAAGAGAAATATCAGCTTGTCGCT
This sequence comes from Erysipelotrichaceae bacterium, assembly GCA_030525525.1. Taxonomy (GTDB): domain Bacteria; phylum Bacillota_I; class Bacilli_A; order Erysipelotrichales; family Erysipelotrichaceae; genus Bulleidia. Next base: position 4,052 of record JAUNEN010000009.1, on the reverse strand, counting down.
GAAGATTCGAAGAAAAAGAGAAACGAAAAAATTGAAGAGGTTCTCTTTGAATATCTTGAAATTGCCAAACTGACAAGTGAAGCGCAGAGTGCGCAGAATGAAGAATACAAAAATGCATACCGTGAATCAGCGATCAAAAAGCAGATGGAATATCTGCAGAAAGAGCTTGATGAAATGCATCCGGAAAACATTTCCGATGTCAGAAGGCTTGAAGTCAGAATCAATGAATCCGGCATGAATGCGGATGCTCGAAGAGAAGCTGACAAAATTCTTTCAAGACTGAAACAGGACGGCAAGAATTCCCCGGAATACGGCATGCTGTATGACTATCTGGATTTCATCACTTCCCTGGAGTGGAAGAAACATGAGCCGGAAACAATCGACCTCAAGGAAGCCGAGCAGGTTCTGGAAGAAGATCACTTCGGCCTTCAGCAGGTGAAAAAGAGAATCATCCAGCAGATCGCTGTCATGAATCTGAAAAAGACACAGTCAGGTTCGATTCTTCTGTTTGTGGGTGCACCGGGTACCGGCAAGACAAGTATCGGTCAGTCAATCGCAAGAGCACTTCACAGAAAATATGTCAGAGTATCACTGGGAGGCTCACGTGATGAGGCCGATATCCGCGGTCACAGAAGAACCTACATCGGTGCAATGCCCGGCCGTATCATGGACGGCATTGCCAAGAGCGGAGTGTCCAACCCGGTCATGGTTCTTGATGAAGTGGACAAGCTTTCTGTTTCACTCAACGGCGACCCTTCGGCAGCGCTTCTTGAAGTGCTTGATCCGGAACAGAACAGCACCTTTACAGATCACTACATGAATGTGCCGTATGATCTTTCCGATGTACTGTTCATCTGCACTGCCAACTCACTGGATACCATCCCGCAGCCGCTTCTTGACCGTATGGAGATCATCCGTTTCAACGGCTATACGATTGCGGATAAATTCCAGATTGCCAGAAAGCATCTGCTTCCCCGTGCCATGGAGAAGACAGGCATCACCAAAGACAGACTCGAAGTCAGCGATGATGCGATCCGCGAAGCGATTTCCTCCTATACGATGGAAGGCGGCGTACGCGGACTCAAGAAAGTCATGGAAACATTATGCCGCTCTGCCGCAGTGGCTATCGCAGCTGATGAAAATGCGAAGGTTTCGGTTGATCCGAAGCTCTTAAGAGAATATCTTGATACCCGTCCGATTCATCATGAACGCATTTCGATTGAAAGCAGACCCGGCATTGTCACAGGCCTTGCCTGGACACCGGTGGGCGGAGAAATTCTCTTTATCGAAACGATGTTCTCCAAGGGAACCGGAAAGATTACGGTTACCGGCCAGCTTGGCGATGTGATGAAAGAATCAGCTCAGATTGCGATTTCAATTGTGCGCAACCTCTTCCCTGAGAAAGCGGAACTCTTTGCAAAGAATGATCTTCACATCCATGTGCCAAGCGGAGCAGTCAAAAAAGACGGACCTTCGGCAGGCATTACATTGACAACAGCGATTGCTTCGCTGGTGCTTGGCAAGACGGTTGATCCGGCAATCGGAATGACCGGTGAAGTTTCGCTCAGAAGTCTTGTGATGCCGATCGGCGGACTGCCTGAGAAGCTGATGGCAGCCGAAAGGGCAGGCGTGAAGAAGGTATTGATCCCGGCTGAGAACGAAGATGATCTGAGAGATGTTCCGGAAGAAATCAGAAACAAGCTTGAAATCATTCCGGTCAAAGATGTTGCCGAAGTCTTCAGATACTGTGGACTGACGGAATAAAAACAAACCGTTCCCGGTTCATCAATTGATGAAAAACAGGGAATGGTTTTTCTTCTGCTCATGGATGATATGGTACTATTGAATATATGAAAACACAGGAACTCCAGGAAGTGATGGCCCGCAAAAAGAAATCGTGGGCACAGAGATTGCTGAAAACATACAACCCGGCGAAATTGCTGATGTATGCTTTTCTGATCGTCATAATGATCGGATCTATCCTTCTCAGCCTGCCTGTTTCCAATCAGGGAAAGCCTGCTTCTTACATCGACAATCTGTTTACGGCAGTCAGTGCAGTCTGCGTCACCGGACTGTCCACGGTCACTGCCGCTTCGCAATACTCTCATTTCGGCAAAGTTGTGCTGATGTTTCTGATGGAAATCGGCGGCATCGGACCGATGACGATCATTGCGATCTTATTTCTGAGAAATAAAAAAATGGCAACCGATGAACGGAAACTGTTTGCGGCAGCCAGCGGAAAAAGCAATCTTTATAAAGTTGAAGACTACATACGGAGAATCATCATCTATACGGTGATCTTCGAACTGTGCGGATTTGCATTGCTGAGTTTCAGAATGACGGGTATCTACGGTCTTTCCGAAGGACTGTTCAACTCACTCTTTCTGTCCATCTCGGCATTTACAAATGCCGGATTTGATCCGATCGGCAGTGAAAGTTTATGTACATATGTCGGGGATCCGATCATCAATATGGCAATTATGACACTCATCGTTTTCGGCGGACTCGGTTTTATGGTGTGGTTTGAACTGAAAGATCTGTTTGTTGCAAGATTTAAAAGGGGAACTGCATTGCTCAAAAAGAGAAAGTGGCTCTCTGAACATTCTTCGACAGTATTGAAAACAACCTTATGGCTGATTGTTTCCGGATTTGTTCTGGTTTATCTGTTTGAAGCGGAAAATGCAGGGACAATCATGAATCTGGAAGGGGATTCGAAATTCCTTGCATGTCTGTTCCAGTCGGTAACACTTCGTACGGCAGGCTTTGCGACAATTTCCTTCGGCCGATGCACGAGACCCTTGCTGTTGATTATGTGCGTCTATATGTTAATCGGAGGCAGCCCGGGCGGTACCGCCGGCGGTATGAAGACAACCACAATCGCTGTTCTCTATAACAGTGCGATCAATACGCTTGATGATTCAAAACCGGATGCAGTGATTTCCAACCGCAGAATTGCACCGTCATTATTGAAACATGCATATGTGATTCTGACCCTCTATGTATCGATTACATTCCTGGCTGTCATGGGACTCACAATCTCAGAGCCTTCCACAGGGCTGCTTGAATTGATCTTTGAAGCAGTTTCTGCAATTGCGACAGTCGGTGTGTCCACAGGAATTACTTCTTCATTGAGTGTCGGCGGCAGAATTATCATCATGATTCTGATGTTCATCGGCAGACTGGGCCCGTTAAGCGTCTACGCTGCTTTCCATAAAGAAAGAAAACTGACAAATCATATTACTTATCCGGATGCGAATATCATCATCGGATAAGAAAAAGGAGAAAAACATGGCTGATTCAGGCAAAGAATTATTTGTGGTCATCGGACTGGGCAACTTCGGTGCCTCCATTGCAAAAACAATCGCAAATGCGGGCGGAGATGTCATCGCCATCGACAAGAGCATGATTCTTGTTCAGGATATTTCTGAGTTCGTTCCGAATACGGTGTGTGCTGATTCAAGAGATATTGAACAATTGAAAGAAGCAGGCGTTCAGGATGCGGATGTGGCAATTGTTTCCATGGGAAGCCATCTGGAAGACAGCGTCGAAACAATCCTCAATCTCAAGGAACTCGGTATCCCTCATATTATCGCCAAGGCAAACAGTGACAGGTACAGATATGTTCTGGAAAGAATCGGAGCGGATACGGTCATTGAGCCTGAAAATGAAATGGGGCAGAGAATTGCAATCTCAATCATGAATCCGAAGATTTCCGATATTTTCCAGATGGCGGATGATTATGCAATTATGGAAATCAAAGCCCCTGAACTCTGGGTCAATCATGAGATCAAGCATCTGAATCTGAGGGAACTGTATGGCGTTAACGTCATCGGAATCCGCAAAGATAAACAGAAGAAGGTCAATATCGACTTCAAAAGCGACACGGTCATTCATGAAGATGACTTCCTGGTCATTGCGGCTGACGCCACTAAAATTGCAACATTGAATCTTGACTGATAAACAAAGAACCGTCGGTATCATGTAAAAAAGGCATGAAGCCGATGGCTCTTTGTTTTTGTTGACTGAATATCATTGAACACGGAGTGCTGAAG
>JAUNEN010000143.1 GCA_030525525.1 Erysipelotrichaceae bacterium | reverse complement strand
TTTTCCAGCGGCAGAATCTCCTGCAGCCACTTCAGGTGCTTTCTGCACCACTTCAACAAGAATAAATCCAAGGTTATGAGCAATCATGTATAGCACTCATAACCCCGGATATTTTCTTAGGATTTCGTAGATTCAGTTTTTATTCGTGAAACAACCCTGACGCATTTACGGACACAATTGAAACTTTGAAGATGTGACGAAAAAAGACTGCCCCGGGGAGGGACAGTCTTCGGTAAAGATGCAAAAGTTGGAAAGGCATCGCACAGGAGCGCGATTTGGTTCAAATAAAAATGGACCGTATAGTTTGCGGTAGGAACAAAAAAGATTCATGATTATGCCTCCATGGGTTCTGATGGACAGTTTGTCTGAGAGAAAAATGGAGGTTTTATTTTGTCCAAAAACAATGGACTGAGAAGGGTGTTTATCTTTCAATATATGTCGTTTATCGTGAGGAAGCCTGGTATGGGTTCGTCCGGGTGTATGCTAAGCATGTCAGATAAATCAAAATCATTATGACAGGAAAATGCACCGCCACACGTTACGCTCTGACCATAGATTACAATAGTTGAACTATTTGAAAGTCCCGGGAAGGAGGCGCAAAAATGACAATAACTAAGGCAGACTGGGATTTCGTGTTTGATGAAACAGTTTCAGATTATAATTTTGAACAGCAGTTTAGAATACTTGCTCAGAAATATTATGAAAGATCCATGGGAGAAAAGACTTGTAAGAGAAACTTCCAGAAATTTTAAACCTAAAGTGTTCGAGGCGTCCATTACAGGCGCCTCGAAACTGTTTGTTCACACTTCGTCCGGCACAGAATTGATGTAAATCGTGATGTCTTCGAATGATTGTTTGCTCCTGGTGAAGGCTTTAATCAGCTCATCATTCTGCAATACCTTTCTTTTATCCAACAACGCTTTTAAGTTGTCTGTAGCCTCATCATATAAGTGCTTTCGCTTGATCACTACTTCCTGTGCCGCCTCGATCTGGCTGTTCAGAAGTTCCAATCCGTTCCGCCGGCATCGCGCAGGAACGCGATTTGGTTCAAAAACTCTATTTCAACAATTGACCGGAAATTACGATTTGCTGAATCTGCGAGCTTCCTTCATAAATACTGTTTACTCGAACGTCACGATAAAGTCGTTCAATCTCATATTCCCGGGAATATCCATAGCCGCCGTGCAGCTGAAGCGCTTGATCGACAATATCCTTTGCAGCTTCTGCAGCATAATATTTTGCCATAGAAGCTGCCATCACAGAATCTTCTCCTGCATCCATGCGATAAGCTGCGTCATAGGTTAAAAGTCTCGCCGCGGACAGCTTTGTCTGTAAATCGGCCATCATAAAGCGCAGAGCCTGATGCTCCGCCAGAGGCTTTCCGAACTGTTTGCGGATTTTGGTGTACTCTATTGCGAGGTGCAGCGCTTCCTCGGCCATTCCCAGAGACATGGCGGCGATACCGATGCGCCCTACATTCAATGACTTCATTGCATTGACAAATCCCTTGTCAACTTCGCCGATGATGCACGAGGAGGGAACTCGTACATTCTCAAGTATGATGTCGCTGACAGGGACACCTCGCTGTCCCATTTTGTCTTCATTTTTTCCGCAGGATACTCCCGGAAGGGACATGTCTACCATAAAGGCTGTAATTCCTCTTGCTCCTTTTTCCGGATCTGTCCTTGCGAATATTACAGAATATCGTGCCATTGGAGCTAAAGTAATAAAACATTTCCTCCCGCTGAGGATGTAGGATTCGCCTTCCTTTTTTGCTTTTGTAACAAGAGAGGCCGCATCAGAACCGGCACCCGGCTCGGTCAGACCAAAGGCAATGAAGAATTCTCCGGCAGCAACTCCCGGAACATATTGCTGTTTCTGTTCTTTTGTTCCATATAATAGAAGCGGTTCTGTGGACAGGGAATTTGCGGAAGAAATAAAAATGGTTGCCGCCGGGCATTTTTTTGCTATTTCCTCCATGACGCAGACATAGCTTCTTACATCCATGCCGGTTCCGCCGTATTCCTCCGGGATTTTCAACCCCAAAAACCCCAGATCAGACATTTGTTGGACAAGTGTCATTGGAAAGCTGTCCTTTTTATCTACTTCTGCTGCGATTGGAGCCAACTCCCTTTCTGCAAAATCGCGTGCCAGTCTTCGAATTTCCTCATGTGTTTCATTAAAAAAACAATATTTTTCTCCTGTCATATTCCCGGGATCCTTTCGGCTTTTGTTTTCATCAATAATACCTGTGATGACTCCATGATAGTCTTTCCATCCTGATTGATCAGTTTCAAATTTTGCTTAAGGGTTCCTTTCCCCGGCTTGGAAGAGGGTTTAATGCTGGTAGGGACAATTGTGATATGTACAGTATCTCCGATCAACAGAGGGGAGGTGTATTTTACTGTACACTCTATGAAGGCAATGGTTGTCCCGAAAAAAAGACCCATTTGATTCGACAGACCTGTGGATATGGAGAAACCCAGCGCTCCGTGTGCTATGCGTTTCCCAAAAACTCCCTTTCTACCGAATTCTTCGTCCATGTGCAAGGGATTAAAGTCTCCTGAGATTCCTGCAAAATTGACAACATCCGCTTCTGTAATGGTTCTTCCCTGACTGATGTATTCCTTCCCTATTTCAAATTCTTCCAAATACAGTCCCTGCGCCATGTCTACTCCTTTCATCGATCTGTATGATGCATTGCCTTTATACACTTCGGACTCTGTTTTGAAAACACTCATCTGTTTTGAAAAACAGGTGCTCTTTTCTCCAGGAAGGCGCTTATTCCTTCTCTAAGGTCCTCAGTCATGAAGGCGTCACTGCCTATATAGGTTTCATACTCTAAGCCGTCCGAAAGCGAATTATCATTTGACACATAGTTAATACATTTTTTATCCAGCAATACTGCAAGTGGTGAATTTCTGCAAATATCATTTGCCAGTTTCAGAGCAAATGCAGTGGCATCCCCTTCACCGGTGAGGTATTCGCAGATTCCCAATCTATAAGCCTCCTCTGCAGATAAGGCTTTTGCTGTAAATATCAGTTGTTTTGCCCTGCCGCTCCCGATCAGGCGGGTCAATCTTTGCGTGCCGCCTGCTCCAGGGACCAGACCAAGGCGGGCTTCCGGGAATGCCGCCTTTGCTCTTCTGTCAAACACACGCAAGTCACAAGCCAGTGCCAATTCAAAACCGCCTCCGAAAGCCGCACCATTGACTGCACAAATGACTGGATGAGGGAAATTGTCTATCTTGTGGAAGACATCTTTAAATAAAATAGAAGTTTTTATATTTCCTGCGCGATCACATGATGAGAGAGCTTTGACATCTGCCCCCGCACAGAATATTTTCATGCTGCTGCAGATGACGACTGCCCAAATGTTTTCATTGGATTCCAGCTCATCCAATCCCTTTGATAACTCATCCAGTAGTTCAAAAGTTATGGTATTGACGGGTGGATTGCATAAGGTCACAAGGCCTACATGATCTTTTTCTTCAAGTTTGATGGTTTTATAATCATTCATAAACATAACCTCTCACTCCGTAAGAATATCTCTCCGACAGATGCTGTCAGCTGATTCCTTCAACTGTCCCTGTTGCTATATCATCTGCAGATGTCTGTTTTCCTACAAACTAAGACTGGAAACTTTCATACTAACAGATTCCATGCTAACAGATTCCAATAGAAGCGAGTGCCACGCCGAGGAACTGACAGATAAGAGGAATAATGCACGTGATCACGAATACAGGAGGGTAGCCTTCGCTGTATTTCAGCCCGCAAACGGCCATGAAGGTTGCGTTAGGGCCTGCGTGGGGCAGTGAATCCAGGGTCCCTGCCGCAATGGACGTCAGGCGGTGGAGCTGATTTGCATTTACCCCCAGATCCAGAAAGTGTTGCCCCAGGAGCTGCCCCCAGATTGCGATTCCTCCGGAAGAAGAAGCTGTAATGGCGCAGATGATATCCATTGCCAGTACTGCTGAAAGGAGTGGCGAGATATTGATGCTGGTGGCAAGATTTAGAAAATTCTGGAATGAACCGAAATTCTGGATCGCCCCTGCAAAACCGACAATCGCGGCAGTGTTCAGGATCGCCATGATTGCGCCGGAAGCTCCCTTGTTTATACTTTCCACTTTTTTGTCATTGGGTATTTTGTTCCAGCTTGCGATAAGAACGTAGCAATTGGACAGGAGCAGACTGGCACAGACTGCAGCAGCAGAAGGCGTACCCAGCCTTACAAGTATCATATTGCCGAAAAAAATGATCAGGATCGGGATAAATGCCAGACTGAAGGCGGGAGTTTTGGATCTGACGTCTTCGGTGATAGGTTCTACTACATCGTTAGGCCCTGGAACAAAATGTTCGCCTTTTTTCTTCCAGAGAGCCGCCTGCCAGTTTAGATATGAAAGACCAAGAACTGCACAGATCACAGAAAGGATGATTCCGAGGACTGGGGCGGCATAGATTGTGGTACCAAGATATTGAGTAGGAATGACGTTTGTCAATGCCGGGGTACCCGGAACCATTGTCATGGTCAACGTCCCCGCACCGAGATTAACTATACCTGGAATGATTTTTTTGGAGATGTCGCTTTGTTGAAGAACGTACAGAGCAATCGGATAGATTGTAAAGATAATGACGAAAACAGATATTCCGGAATAACTCAGGATCCATGTTGTTGCTACAACAATTAAAATGCCGCGGCTCGATCCAAAGATGTCAACAAGCTTTAATGCAATAGAGCGCGCAAACCCGCTTCGCGTCATCAATTCGCCAAATGCAGCTCCGAGAAAAAACATGATGATGTAATTCTTTATGAAGCCGACCATACCGGTGCCATAACCTTCAATAAAGGTCTCCCAGACAGGTGCTGTATTTGTGAGAATCGCTATGCTCGTTGCGATCAAGGCTGCAACTAGAGGATGCAGCCCTTTAAAGATTGCTATAACCATGAAGATGATCGCGATGA
>JAUNEN010000063.1 GCA_030525525.1 Erysipelotrichaceae bacterium | reverse complement strand
AGATCAGCTTCATAGGCAAGAGAATCCAGCTGTCCTCTGCCGCTGTCAAAAACAACGTTTCCTTTTTCATTGATCACAATACGGTATGAAAGAACATTCTGATCCGATTCAACAGTCCATGAGAAAACCGGCTTTTCCATGAAAAAACCAACGGGACTGCTCAGGTGGCAGACAGTGATATCTCTGATTTTCATAAACATTCCTGCTTTCTATAAATCGATTTTATCATGCAGGCCTCAAAAAAAGCGGAACATTTCAATTATTCCGCTCTTTTGATCAATTCATTTTTTATTGTTTTTCTCCATATGTCTTCGGATGATGACCGAAACGATTTCGGCAGCCAGTTCAACATCATCGTTGCAGACGACATATTTGTATTTGTTCAGCATTTCCATTTCTTTTTCAGCTTTGGCAAGACGCTGCTGGATGATCTCCTCTGCTTCGGTCTTGCGGCCTCTGATTCTGTTTTCAAGCTCTTCCATACTCGGCGGTACAATGAAGATCGTCAATGCATCAGGCTCTTTCTCCTGTACCTGCATGCATCCCTGCACTTCGATTTCAAGCAGTACGTTCTTTCCTTCATTGCGCAGCTTTTCAACATATTCGAGAGGTGTTCCGTAATAGTTGCCGACAAATTCAGCATATTCGAGCATCTTTCCGTCTCTGACTGCCTGCTCGAACTGTTCGCGCGTGACATAGAAATAATTAACACCTTCCTGCTCGCCCTCACGTTTTTCACGTGTTGTCATGGAAATGGAGAATGCCAGCTTCAGTGACTCATCCTTCATGACTTCCTTGATGACGGTTCCCTTTCCGACTCCTGAGGGACCGCTCATTACAATCAAAAGACCTTTGCTCATAGTTCAACCTTCTTTCGTGCCTTTATTGTACACGAAACAGCAGGCCGTAAGCAGGTGAATTTAAAAAGAGCGTGTTATAATCTATATCATTCGTTAAAGGAGGCACTTTATGGCACTGGACGGAATCCTGTTAAGCAAAATCATTCCTGAAATTGCGAAAGCATTGCCGCTGCGCATTCAGAAGATCTGGGATACCTCATCGACCGAGATTCTCTTTCAGGTCCATGGCTCACCCGGAAAGAAACAGCTGCTGATCTCATGTCACTCGGTTTACAACCGTCTTCTGTTCAGTGAGCGCAGCTATCCGACGCCCGATGAACCGGGCAACTTTGTGATGGTTTTAAGAAAGTATCTCGAAGGCGGATTCATTGAAGAAATCACACAGGCAGGCCTCGACAGATGGTGCACGATGAAAATCAGACGCCGCAACAGCATCGGCGATCTGGAAAACTGGAATCTGTATATCGAGCTGATGGGCAAATATGCCAATGTGATTCTGGTCAGCTCCGAAGGAAAGATCATCGATGCCATGAAGAGGATTCCTCCCTTTGAAAACAGCAGACGGACGGTCTTTCCGGGAGCGCAGTTTGTGCCGACAGAGCCGCAGAATAAAAAAGATCCGTTTACGGAACAGAGTGTTGATCCCGATGTCACCCTGACAAAGCAGTTTGCCGGTTTCTCGCCTTTTTTAAGCAAGGAAGTCGAATACCGCATGGCAAACGGCGAAAGCTTCAGCGCCATCATGGAAGAAATCAGAAATTCCGATTCGCTGTTTGTTGCCAATAACGGCAGCAGCGAACCGGTCTTTCATTGCATCGAGCTCAAATCCAAGGGTGAATGCAGACAGTATCCGTTATTTGAAGGATTTGATATCCTCTATTATCACCGTGAAGAAAAAGAGCGCATCCGCACCATATCAGGCGATATCTTCAAGTTTGTCAGCAGATCGCTCAAGCATCAGGAAACAAAGCTTCCCCGCCTTTTGAGTGAACTGGATGAAGCACTTGAATGCGATCAGTACAGAACATACGGCGAGCTGCTTTATGCCTATAACATCACCGATACCAAAGGCAGAACTGAAATCACTCTGAAATCCTTTGAAGATGACAGCGACATCAGAATTCCCCTTGATCCCCGCCTGGACGGCAAAGCGAATGCCCGCAAGGCATTTCAGAAATACAACAAGCTCAAAAAAGGTCAGGTCTACCTCAGCGAACAGATTGAAATCACGGAAAATGAAATTGCCTATTTCAAAGGTCTGCTTGAGCAGCTGGAACAGGCTGATTTCAATACTGCAGCCGAAATCAGAACTGAGCTGATCAATCTCGGCTATCTCAAGGAAACAAAAAAGAAGCCGAAGAAAAAAGGAAAGAAAAAGGAAACGCCCGTTCATATCGTTTCAGTTACCCTGCCCACCGGCACGATGGTTTCATTCGGCCGCAACAATCTGCAGAATGAAGCCCTCACATGGAATACCGCCCGCAAGAATGAAATCTGGCTTCATGCAAAAGATTATCATGGATCGCATGTCGTCATTCATGATAGCGAGCCGGATGAAGAAACACTGCGCACCGCCGCCAATATCGCTGCCTACTATTCAGCCGGCAGAATGTCTTCAAGTGTTCCGGTAATCTGGTGCCCGGTCCGCAATCTGAAAAAAATTCCGGGTGCGAAACCCGGAATGGTGCAGCTAGGCAGTTACCGGACCATCTATATTGATCCGGATGAAAATCTGATTCACTCGCTCGATCTTTCGTGAGTCGCCATTTCCTTTAAGCGCTTCACTTCAAACATCCTGAGGCGTCTGTATTCGCCTTGTCTGAGATGTCCAAGATCCAGAAAGCCGTAACCGATCCTTTCAAGACGAGTTACTTCGGTATGGAAATATTCCATCATTTTGCGGATCTCACGGTTTCTGCCTTCATAAATCGTAATATCAAGAACCGTACGGTTTTTATTCACGCTTCTCTCAAGAACAGCCACATCGCAGGGAAGCGTTTTTTTGTCATCAATCACAATGCCGTTGGAAAGGATTCTTGCCATATCATCGGTAATCACGCCGCTGACAGTGACATGGTAAGTTTTGGGCAGATGGTATCTCGGATGCATCATCAGATTTGCAAATTCACCGTCATTTGTCATTAACAGTAAGCCGCTTGTATCATAGTCAAGCCTGCCGATCGGATAGATGCGTTCATTGACGCCTTCAAAGCAGGAAAGAACGGTATCTCTTCCCTTTTCATCGGAAACCGAGCAGATTGTCCGGCGCGGCTTGTTGAGAAGGTAGTAAACCTTGTTCTCCTGTCTGATCGGCTGTCCGTTGACGACGATCTCATCATTGTCACTCACCTTGACTCCCATTTCGGTGACAACTTTTCCGTTGACTTTAACCTTGCCGGAGTTGATCAGTTCTTCTGCTTTTCTTCGGGAAGCGATGCCTGCTTTGGCAATCACTTTCTGCAGTCTTTCTTCCATAATATTCTCCTAATGTCTGTTCTGGGTATTGCCCCAGAATGCACTTCCTGCTTTTGAATAGTCATTGAGAATCATGATCGGGATTCTTTTCAGCGACGGCTTTTCCTCACACAGCATCTTTGCTGCACTCAACCGTCTGTTTCCGTCAATACATTCATAGTATCCGTCTCTCGCATTGACCTGAACCGGGATGGCAATCCCTCTTTTGCGGATCGAGTCAATCAGATCGCCGGGATCTTTTTCTTCAAAACGGATTTCATCAATTGATACAATCGTGTTGATCATGAAATTCCTCTCATTCTTTAGCGGCACAAATCATACCACACAACCATCAATCAAAAAAGGATCATTATGATCCCTGTCTGACTGCGATGACAACAGATGTCGGAAACAATGTGAATTCCTTCATGAATTCATCTGCCGAAATGACATGGTTTTTGCGTCCGTAGACAGCATTGTAGATCTGCACACGGTTTTTGCCGAGATTGCGGTAGACCACATAATGAGCGCCTCTGCTGTGGGAATAGAGAATGATGCCGCACGTGCTCTGTCTGATCTTCTTTTTTGCAGAGATATTGGAAGGAAGCGACATTGATACATTCAGTCCCTGCTTTTTCAGCCATCTGTAAAGACTGAAAAGATTTTCGCCCATGAGTTCTCCCAGGAACGCGCCTTTTTCAAGCTCACGGCCGCATCTTTCCATATCTGTTTCCTTGCCCATCATTTTGAGAAGATTCCATGCCGCAATCCAGCCGCATCCCTTTGCTTTTGTATCAAACCAGCCGAACGGAATATCTTTCATAAGTCCCTGATTGATGATAAATCCTTCATCATCAAAAACACGGTCATTGAGTATTTTGCGCCAGGGTTCAATTGTCTTTTCAAAATTCGCACCGTTCTGATGAAAGGAATTGCTGGTGCAGACCTCATACAGATCTTCCGAAGGCTCTTCGATGACGATTTTTGAAGGATGATAGTTTCTGATCATTCTTTCGGTAATCAAAGCAAGCAGCTTCTTTCTGTCATCGGTACCGGGCACAAAATAAATCTTCAGAAAGACTGTATCGTTTTCGGCACGATACATGAAAACACCGCAGGGATTCCCGTTTCTGCGGATCATCCGTTTGTCTTTGCTTTCATCACTGATAAAAGCTTCCGGCAGATCCTGCCAGCTGCTCATGACTGTTCGATTCTGCGGCAAACCGAGCGGTTCCAGTCTGATCATCCGATCATCTCCTTATGCGCACTGATAAATGCGGCGGCTTTTTCAAACAATTCTCTGTCATTGTCATAGGTAATCAGTTTGCGGGCTTCATCAAAGCTCATGAAATAAGCTTCAGCCAGTTCTTCTTCCTGTACTCTGATATGACCCTTGAGCGGTTTTGCAATAAAATAGACAACATCCTTATGGACATTTTCCTTCGGACAGTAATCGATCACTTCCCTGAAGCCTTCAAGAATACTGACTTTCAGACCGGTTTCTTCCCTGATTTCACGGATCGCTGTTTCTTCTTCGGTTTCATTCTTTTCAACATGTCCTTTCGGGAAGCACCAGTGCCCCTGCACCTGGTGAATGATCAATACTTCTATATCATCTTTTTCTTTGCGGAATACAAAAGCACCGCATGATTTTTCCTGTTTCATTTCTTTGTTACCTCATGAACAGTTTACCATGTGCGGTGCCTGAATGTGTATGAATGAATCAGCGCTGATCGATCGGGACGTATTCTCTCTTCTCGCAGACACTCTGATATGCCGGACGCATGATCTTGTCTTCATTGATCAATTGTTCCATGCGGTGTGCGCACCAGCCGACAACACGTGCCATTGCAAAGATCGGCGTATAGAGCTCCACCGGAATATTCAGCATGGAATAGAGGAAGCCTGAATAGAAGTCGACATTGACGCATACACCTTTATAGATGCGTCTTTCTTTTCTGATCAGATCAAGACCTTTTGATGCGACCGTCTGATAGAGATTATACTCATCGGTCAGTCCCTTGGCTGCCGCCAGTTTCCTTGCGAAATCTTCAAGAAGAATTGCCCTTGGATCGGAAAGTGAATAAACCGCATGACCCACACCGTAGATTAATCCGCTGCGATCAAATGCTTCTTTATGAAGAATCTTTCTGAGATAGTCTTCAACTGCTTCATCATCTTTCGTTTCACTGACATGTTCATGGATATCCTTCATCATCTCCATGACCTTGATATTTGCCCCGCCGTGTTTCGGTCCCTTGAGTGAGCTTAAGGCAGATGCGATGACACTGTATGTGTCGGCACCGCTTGAAGTGACAACGCGGGTTGTGAATGTGGAGTTGTTGCCGCCGCCGTGTTCCATATGAAGAATGAGTGCCGCATCGAGTGCTCTGGCCTCAAGGTCGGTAAATGAGCTGTCCGGCCGCAGCATGCGCAGAATGTTTTCAGCCATGGATGCCGAGCGGTCGGGACGGTGAATATAGAGTGAATCGCGCAGCTCATAGTGGTTGTAGGCATGATAGGCATAGACCGCCAGCATCGGGAACTGGGCAATCAGTTTGATACTTTGCTCAAGCACGTTTTCAAGGGATGTATCTGCTGCTTTTGTGTCATATGAAGCAAGTGTCAGAACACTTCTTGTCATCGAGTTCATGATGTCGCGGCTTGGCGCCTTGAGGATAATATCGCGTACGAAGTTTGTCGGCAGCGTACGGTTCATGGAAATCATTGCCTTGAATTCTTCAAGCTCTTCTTTGTCAGGCAGTTCATTGAACAGCAGCAGATATGCCACTTCCTCAAACCCGAAATGAGAGCTGCCGTAAACACCGTTGATCAGATCCTTCACATTATAGCCGCGATACGACAGTTCCCCGTCCACCGGCACGGTTTTGCCGTCAATGATCTTCTTTGAAGTAACGGTTGAGATATTTGTCAGACCGACCAGCACGCCGTTTCCGTTGACATCCCGGAGTCCTCTCTGAACGTTATATTCAAAATAGCGGTCTGCCTCAATTTCAAAGGATTCCTGATGCGCATCAAGCTGTCTCGCGGAATATTCATCATTTCGTACAATTACATCTTCAAAAGGAATTCTTTCATTCATTGTGCACCTCCGTTTTATATGAATGAGTGTATGTTACACAATTTATGAATATATTTTCAATTGTTGTACATATATTTTCATTTCTCTTTCACAGAATTCATGCACGAATGAACAGATAAAAACAGAAACCGCAGCGGTTTCTGTCAATGATGAATCATCTTTTTTTTAAAGCAGAGATGCGACGCACTTGTCAACATCATCCATCTTTGCTGTCGGTTCGAAGCGGGCAACGACATTGCCGTTTCTGTCGACAGCGAACTTTGTGAAGTTCCACTTGATGTCAGGATTGGAAGCGTAGTTCTTGTCGATCTTCTTGAGCATCGCACTCATTGCCATTGCCTTGACGCCTTTGCCGAATCCTTCAAAGCCCTTCCGGCTCTTGAGATATGCGAATAAAGGCAGCTGGTTTTCACCGTTGACATCGCTCTTTTTGAACTGATCAAACTTTGTTTTATACTTCAGTGTGCAGAATTCATGAACTTCTTCATCTGTACCCGGAGTCTGCCCGGCAAACTGATTGCAGGGAACGTCAATGATTTCAAATCCCTGATCATGATACTTTTCATACATTTCTTCGAGCTGTTCGTACTGCGGAGTGAAACCGCATCCGGTTGCTGTATTAACAACGAGGAGAACCTTTCCTTCGAAATTCTTCATGGAAACTTCTTCCCCTTTGCGGGTCTCAAGTGAATAATCATAGATACTCATATCTGTTTCCTCCTATTGATTACAATTCTATTGTATACAATATATTTATTCAGTCAAGAGTTATCTTCTTTTTTCATCAAAATACGTGTCAGTCAGTGTAAAATATTGTGGTACGAGGTGTTGGATATGAATTATCTGAAACAATTTCTGATTATCATGCTGGTCACAGCAATCGGGGAAATCATCCGCTATGTTCTTCCCCTTCCCATCCCGGCATCCATTTACGGGCTGGTGCTGATGTTCATTCTTCTTTATACAAAAGTCATTAAGCTCTCACAGGTAAAAGAAACAGCTCAGTTTCTGATTGCGATCATGCCTGTCATGTTCATTCCGGCAGCCGTCGCTCTGATGGATTCCTACAGTGCCCTGCAGCCGATTCTGATCCCGGCGCTCATCACCGTGATCGTGTGCAATATCGTCGTCATGGTCGTCACCGGAAAAACAGCTCAGTTTATTATTTCAAAGGATAAGAAAGGAGAAGGAAGATGAATGAATTCTTTGCCTCAAGCGCAACGATCGGCGTTGTCATTTCCCTGATCTTCTACTATTTCGGAATCTGGCTGAAAAACAAATTCAAAAGCAGTCTGATCAATCCCTTATTGATTTCGATCGTACTCACTCTGATTTTCCTTCTGATTTTCAGAATTGATTATGCCTCATATAACAACAGCGGAAAATATCTCAGCTACCTGCTGACACCCGCCACTGTTTCACTGGCAATTCCGCTCTATATGGAAATTGAAAGAATGAAGAAAAATATCAAGGCAATCCTGATCTCCATTCTTGTCGGTTCCGTCACATCGATGACCGTCATTCTGATCTTTGCACTTCTCTTCCACTTCGACCATGCTCAATACGTCACTTTCCTTCCCAAATCCATTACAACCGCGATCGGCATGAGCATTTCCGAAGAGCTCGGCGGCGTTGTGCCGATTACGGTTGCGGCGATTATCGTCACCGGTATCTTCGGCAACATCTCTGCTGAAGGCGTTCTCAAGGCAGCCAAAATCACAGATCCGATTGCCAAGGGTCTTGCCATCGGTACCAGTGCCCACGCCATCGGTACAGCAAAAGCGATGGAAATCGGCGAAGTCGAAGGTGCGATGAGTTCACTGTCAATTGTCACAGCAGGTATCATCACCGTTATCGGTGCCAACCTCTGGGCAATGTTCCTTTAAAGGCAAAATTAAAAGCAGACAGCCTCGTCTGCTTTTTCTATGCCCTGATGGATGATTACTTCTTCTTGTAGATCCTGTAGAGAACAAATGCAGCAACCACGACGACTGCAATCAGTACAAACGGCAGGATTGACGGGGTGCTCTTTTCAACAGGGGGAGCCAGGTCTGCAAGCACAGGCTTTGTATTGAGTGCAAGCAAAGCGAATGCGCAGAATGCAGTCAGAGTTTTTCTTAAAGCAAGATTCTCCATAAATTACCTCCGATGATTGAACAAAGATTCAATATAACTGAAAGAACCAGCGGATTCATATCCGTTTCAAGTTTTTCCAGATACATCCTGTATTCACAATAAATCACAATCGGTTCCAATACAATATATGTAATGATTAATCCGGTATCCGGTTCAAAAATATTCATTAATCCAAGCGAGCACATCACAAGCAGCGGATTGGTGATGCAGTTGACAAGAAAGACCAGAAACAATCGATGCAGCTTACGGATCCCCAGGATATATGCCCCTGTAAGTTCAAACAGCAGTGTCAGAGCAAGCGGCTCAAGAAACACGCTCATGATCTTTTACCCGAAAGATGCGCTGCATATAAAAGAATCATCAGCGTTGCGATTGACATAAATGTCCCATGCCATTCCGGCACCTTTGCATATATGCCATAAGCAACCGGCAGATAGCCGATGAAAAGTCCGAACGTCAGGATACCGAATGCAAAGCCCGGCAGATCAGGAACCGCATGAACAGCTTCGGAAAGTGTCAGCGGCATCGTCATATTGAAGAAAAAGAGAGCCGCAAGGCCACATACGGGATTCTTTCCGAGTGCAAAGCAGGCAGCCGCCGCGCATAATGAAATCCATACTGCTTTCTTCTTTCCGATTGCCGCAGAGAGAAATCCCCCTGCCGCTTTGCCGCATGCAATGCAGGCAACCGAAACAACAGCATAGAAAACTCCCTGTTTCCATTCAAAGCTGACAGCCATACCGCAGACAGAACGCAGAATCACCGCCGCTAGACTCGCAAGCAGGATTTTCGAAGAATCAGTACTGATTCTTTTCTTTTCGGCATTTTCAAATGACATGATGCCGTTATTCATTTTCAGATACAGAGCCATGATGAACAGAATGCATGTCACGGCGATCAGAATCTGCTGATAGAAAACACTTCCGGCAAATAAAGTCCCGAAGAGAACGCCGAATGCACCGGGCGCCACAAATACTCCGAGTCCCCTTCCCTTAAACCCGAATTTTTCATCCTGCTTCATGCTGATGACACCGCCGCCGGTATGAAACAGCGCATTGCCGATTCCCGAAACAATCGGTGATACATAAGCACCAAGTGCAGTGAACAGAATTCCAGCAATTGTGAAATACGACGAGACGACTTCCGGATGATCAGATTTCGAATTGAAAAGATCTAGCAGAATTCCGAACGGCATCTGAAGCGCAAATGCGCAGAAGTTGTAAATCAGAAATGCTTCGGCAACCGACTGATAGGAATGAAACAGTGAAAAGATGCATGTAAAATCCACTGCCGCGTGGACAATCGAAAGAAAAGCAATTGTCAGGATACCGTCTTTCTTATTCATATTTTCATACTATCACAGAATTGACTTCGTATATATTCATACAACAATCTTAAAAAGCTGAATCAGGCATCTGCATATTCCTGAATTTGTATTATGATTTTTCCATCAAAGATCCGGAGGAAATTATGAAAAGGAGTCATTTACAGGAAGCCATGCAGCTCAGGATTCCCAAAGAAAAACAAATTCGCGTCATCGTTGACAGCGATGTCAGAAATAAAGCAGATGATCCCTTTGCAATCGCTCATTTTCTTCTGACGCCTGTATTCGATGTACGCGGCATCATCGCCGCTCATCATGAATCCTAGGCGCTCATCAAAGAAACAACGATGATGAAGAATTATGAAGAGATGAAAAAACTGATGGATGCTTCAGATCTGGAAGATGTTTCGATTTTCAAAGGATGCACAAGACCCCTGGCTGATGAACTTGAAGCCATTGAAAGCGAAGGATGCGATTTTATCATCAGTGAAGTAAAGAAAGATGATGAAAGACCTCTTTATATCGCAGTGCTCGGCACGATGACGGATATAGCCTCCGCCATCAAAAAATACCTGAAATTACTGAAAAGCTGACGGTTGTCTTTACCGGTGGGCAGTCTTATCCCAAAGGCGGTCCCGACTTCAATTTTGCCCAGGACATTCATGCTGTCAGGTGTCTTTTTTCATCCAAAGCAAATGTATGGCAGATTCCCCTTCTTCATCTTCAAAGGAAATCCGTGTATATGATTCCATCGATACACGGATGATTCTGGAAGATTTCTATGCAAAGCTTGCCCTATATGCGGCAAAGGAATCAGACTGACTGACAAACAAATGGATCGGGTCAATTTGACCCGATCCGTCTTTTTTCTTATAAGCCGAGTTCGTCAGCGATCTTTTCTGCTTCAGCAACAACTTCTGCAAATTTATCAAGAGCTGTGTCAATCGGTGCCGGTGTGTTGAGATCAACACCTGCATGAATCAGCTCATCAATCGGATAGACACTTGAACCCATCTGCAGGAATTCGATATATCTGTCAACTGCCGGCTTGCCTTCATTCAGAATCATCTGGCTGAGTGCGCTTGCTGTGCAGTAGCCTGTCGCATAGACAAATACATAGAACGGTCTGTAGAAATGAGGAATTCTTGACCATTCATACTGAACTTCATCATCAATGACAAGATCTTCACCGAAATACTGAGCAATCAGATCTTTGTAAATTGCACAGAGTGCAGCCTGATCGAGGGATTCGCCTCTTTCAGCCATTGCATGTGCCTTCATTTCAAATTCAGCGAACATGGTCTGACGATAGACAGTTCCCTTGAATCCTTCAAGATACTGATTGAGAAGAGCCATCTTTTCCTTCGGATCGCTTTCTTCCTTGAGCAGCTGTTCAATCAGAAGATTCTCATTGACGGTTGATGCAACCTCAGCGACAAACATTGTGTAATCTGCATAATGAGGCGGCTGAGTATGGTTTGTATTCCAGGAATGCATGGAATGTCCCATTTCATGGGCAATGGTGGAAACGGAATCAAGTGTTCCCGTGAAATTCATCATAATATACGGTCTGGAATTGTATGTTCCGCTTGAATATGCGCCGCCGCTCTTTCCTGTATTCGGATAGACGTCAATCCATCTGTCTCTGAATGCCTGTCTGACAGTATTGCAGTAATCTTCACCAAGCGGTGATACTGCCTTGAGAACAAGCTCTTTTGCTTCATCATATGTGTATCTCTTTTTCACATCCCCTGCCAGAGGTGCATAGACATCATAGTAATGAAGTTCATCAACACCGAGAATTCTCTTTCTCAGTCTGACGTATCTGTGCATTGTATCCATATGCTTATGAACAGTCGCAATCAGATTGTCATAGACAGTCAGAGGGATGTTGTCATTGGCAAGACTCATGGCACGGCTGGATTCAAACTTTCTGAAGGCAGCTTCGGTTGTCATTGCTTTGACGCATCCGGAATATGCAGCAGCGTATGTGTTGATGTGCTGCTTATAGCTCTTGTAATAAGAGCGGAATGCATTTTCTCTTAAAATGCGGTCGCTGTCCGACTGCAGAAGAATATATGATGCATCGCTGACTTCACGGTCATTGCCATCCTTGTCTTTGACGGAATCATAAACCATATCGGCATCCATCAGTGTTTCAGCAATTCTGCCGGATGCACCAAGCGCTTCGCCAAACGCTGCAAGCAGCTGTTCTTCCTTGTCGCTGAGTGTATGAGCTGCCATTCTCAGCAGATCATTCATCATGAATTCATACGGCTTCAGGCATTCATCCTTGATGATTTCCTTCAGCTTTTCTTCGCCCAGTGACAGAACTTCGGGGCGGAAGAATGCAGCAGCACTTTCAGCCTGAACAACTTTTGAATAAGCACGTGCATACATGGATTGCGCATCGCTGGCTCTTGTATCTTCACTGTTTCTCAGGAATGCATAAGTGAAGAGGTCTTCAAGTTTCAGCGAGAGAGCTGTACGTTCATCAAGGAATGCACGGATGTTGGCTGCTGTATTGAGCTTTGACTGCCATGCAGGAATTTCAGCAATCTTTTCATCAATTGCGGCTAATTCCTTTTCCCACTCTGCATCGCTTTCAAACAGCGCTGAGAGATCCCATTTGTAACACTCCTCGATGTCTTTTCTGTCTTTGATTTTTTCATTCATTTTCGATTTCCTCCAAATTGTATAAACGGATAATTTCTTTTTTTAATTCTGAGGGCATGTAGCGCGGCCCGCGGATATTCGTCACACCGAATTCAGCAATCTTTTTCCGGTTCAGAAGATTCCCGTCAAAGAAATGCAGCTTCTTCAGACGCATCAGTTTTTCGAAATGAACCGGACCGTCATTCAGCCCTTTATACGGCACATCGATTTCAACCGCCTCGCAGAGATATCTGATTTCGCCGAACGGCATGCCGTAATAAATATAAATAAGATCACCGACCTTGACTTTTGAGCTTTGTTTCCAGTAAAGCAGATCACTGACTGCAAAGGCATGATCCAGATCGAAATATTTCGGATTTGCCGGAATAATCCATTCCGAACGGATCAGATTCTGACTGACTGAATCCGTCATACGATAGCTTTCATCGATCAATGATTCAATCAGAGAATCATCCGCTTCATCATTCATCACAATCGATACCCAGGACTTCCGGTTCATATGAAATGCCGGATAGAAGCCTTTCATAACAAGAAGATCATTCAGAGTTTCTTCTTTTACTTTGACATTCAGGACTTCTGTTTTCTCTGAAATATCTGCAAATGTCCCTTCCTTCACTTCAGCAAGGAGTGCATACCATTTGCCTTCATGATGACGGAAAACACAATAATCAGGAAACTTCTCAAAGATATGTTCCGGCTGATCCCCATATTTCTCAGCAATGTAATCCGCAATACGGTTGGTCTGCGATAAGATAAACGGAACCGGTCGGAAACATTTCACTGCAATTTCCTCAAGAAGTTCAAGATATTCCTTCCGGACATTTGCCGCAAAGCTGCCTCTGGCTTTTTCTATGCGGTAAGCAATATATTCCTCATCGAATTCATCATAGACACTGCCATGAAGAACTCCGTTTTCATCAACACGGATGACTGCCCTCATGGAACCGCCGCATATTTTTCTTTCATAGACGAATTCATCACCGTTTTTTTCAAATCCGAATGCAAGAAGATGCGCCTGATCTCCTCTTAATCGTTCAAACAGATCACTTTCAAGAGACATAGAAATTTACTCCGCAAAGATTATAGCATCTTTTCGTTTTTTCTTTTTGAAATCAGATCATTCTGTTATACTAGCAGGTATTGGAGAAAAACAGCTATGAACAGACAGGCATTTGATTCATCAAAGTATCTTAAGCTACAAAGTGAAAAGATTCTCGAAAGAATCGGTATTTTCAAAGGAAAGCTGTATCTGGAATTCGGGGGCAAGATGTTTGAGGACTTCCATGCCTCAAGAGTTCTTCCGGGCTATGATCCCAACAACAAAATCAAGCTTCTGACTGAACTCAAGGATCAGGTTGAACTGATCATCTGCATCAACGCCAATAATATCGAGCATTCCAAATCACGCGGCGATCTTGGTATCACTTATGATCAGGAAGTCTTCCGTCTTGTTGATGCACTCCGTTCTCTCGATCTTTATGTCGGCAGCGTTGTCATCACGCAATACGCCCATCAGTCAGGTGTTGATACATTCCGCAATCAATTGAAGAATGCAGGAATCCGCAGCTACCTGCACTATCCGATTCCCGGATACCCGACCGATGTTGACTTCATTGTTTCTTCGGAAGGTCTCGGAAAGAATGATTACGTGCAGACAGAGCGCAATCTGATCGTTGTCACCGCACCTGGACCCGGTTCCGGCAAAATGGCAACATGTCTTTCTCAGCTTTATCATGACGCAGCCAACGGCATCACTTCCGGCTATGCAAAATTTGAAACATTCCCGGTCTGGAACCTGCCTCTGCATCATCCGGTCAATCTGGCCTATGAATCAGCGACTGCCGATCTTGATGACATCAACATGATTGACCCGTATCATCTTGAAGCTTACGGCAAAACAGCTGTCAATTATAACCGCGATATTGAGATCTTCCCGGTTCTCAACAGAATCATCACAAGGATCCTCAATGAATCACTCTATAAATCCCCGACTGACATGGGAGTCAATATGGTCGGCTACTGCATCGTCGATGATGAAGCTGCCTGCGAAGCAAGCAAGCAGGAAGTCATCAGACGCTACTATCAGGCTAAGGTCGATGTCAGAAATGACCGCGGCACCGAAAAGGCAGTCGAAAAGATCAAGCTGTTAATGAATGAGCTTGGCGTCAGCCCCAACGACAGAGATGTCACACTCAGGGCAACCAACAAAGCTCATGAAACAGGTGAACCTGCCATGGCGCTTCAGCTGCCGGACGGAAGAATTGTCACCGGCAAAACAAGCTCACTCTTCGGTCCTTCGGCGGCGACAATCATCAATGCAATCAAGGCACTTGCCGGCATTGACAAGGAAACAAAGCTGATCGATCCTGAATATGTCGTACCGATTCAGCAGCTGAAGGTCAACAACCTCGGCAACCGCAACCCGAGATTACACAGTGACGAAGTTCTCATTGCCCTTGCGATTGTTGCCAAAACAAATCAGGCAGCCGCCAAAGCGATGGAACAGCTTGTCAATCTCAAAGGATCGGAAGCTCACTCAACCGTGATTCTTCCGCTTGAAGATGCAAATGTATTCCGCAAGCTCGGCGTCAATGTGACAAGCGAGCCTGTATATCATCAGAAACGTCTTTATCACAAAAAGTAAAAAGGATGAGCATTTCATCCTTTTTTCATTTTCTTCAGTCAGTCAGGCCGACTGCATCGTCATCATTTCTCAGTTTGCCTTCAACAAAGTGCTTGCGGCATAAAGCAATATATTCATCATTAGCGCCAAGCATCACCTGGCTGCCCTCTCTGACGATTCCGTGTTCATTGTATCGTGCATTGCATGTCGCCTTGCGTCCGCACCAGCAGATTGTTTTGACTTCATGAATGCTGTCGGCAATTGCCAGAAGTCTTTCCGATCCTTCGAAAAGATTCAGCTGGAAATCACTTCTTAATCCATAGGTCAGTACCGGCACATCGCAATAGTCGGCAATATGGGCAAGCCGGTCGATCTGCTCTTTTTTTGCGAACTGGATTTCATCGACGATGATCGCATCATATCTGCGCAGCTCATCATCGCTCATTGCACAGATGTCCGAAAGCAGGACACATTCTTTTTCAAGGCCGATTCTTGAACGGATGATATTTGCACCGTCTCTTGTATCGATGTTGGTTTTGGCCAAAAGTGTTTTCTGTCCCCTTTCTTCATAATTATAATTTGCCATCAGGGCATTGGCTGTCTTGGATGAGCCCATTGCCCCGTAATAAAAATACAGTTTTGCCATAAATACTCCTTCACCTGATTCACAAATGTAATTGTAGCATTTAACCGTAAAACGTTGAACATGATGTAGAATAGAATTCGAGGTAGATAATATGACACAGTTTTATGAAAAAGTAAGAGACCGTCTGATCCGCTATGCAAAGGTTGACACACAGTCTTCCAATCATTCCGATACCGTTCCGACCACCATGAAGCAGTTTGACCTTGCCCGCATTCTGAAGGATGAACTGATTGAAATCGGTGCATCAGATGTTTATCTGGATGAAGAAAAGTGTGTTGTCTACGGCAAGATCAGACCGAATACCGAAGGAAAAGCACTCGGCCTCATTGCTCATATGGATACTGCACCCGATGCATCCGGAACAGATGTAAAGCCATGGGTTCTTAAGAATTATGACGGCGGCGATATTGTTCTGAATCAGGAAAAGAACATCGTCATGAAAGCTGAAGATTATGACAATCTGTCCATGTATATCGGCGAAGATCTGATCCTGACTGACGGCACAACGCTGCTCGGCGGTGATGACAAAGCATCCATCGCAGCCATCATGACATTTGCAGAATATCTGATCGCTCATCCTGAAATTCCCCACGCTCTGATCAGTATTGCCTTTACGCCTGATGAGGAAGTCGGCGGGCTGGCAAGAGATCTTGACCTTGCTCGGTTCGAATCGGAAACCGCTTATACACTCGACGGGGATCATCTTGGATATTATGAAGATGAAACATTCAATGCGTCAGAAGCACGGATTCATCTTTCCGGCATCAGCGTGCATACCGGTACTGCCAAAGGCATTATGAAAAACGCAGTTGATATCGGAAGTGAATTCCTGTCAAAGCTGCCGAAATATGAAAAGCCGCAGTACACTGATGATCGTGAAGGATTCTATCACACCGTCAGCTTCAATGCGACCTGCGAAAAAGGTGAAATCAGAATGATCATCCGTGATCATGATGCAGTTCACTTTGCCCAGCGTGAAGACTATCTCAGAAAAGTCACAGCTGCTCTCCAGACGGAATACGGCGAAGAATGCATTCAGCTTGAAATCATACCGACATACCGCTCCATGAAGGAAGTGATCAACACTGTCCCGTGGATGATGGACAATCTGATTGAGGCGATTGAATCATGCGGTGTTGAGGCAAAATCCCTGGCCTTCAGAGGCGGAACAGACGGCTCTGCTCTCTCGCAGCGCGGTCTGCCCTGTCCGAATCTGTCCGCCGGATATGAAAATGCCCACGGACGTTTCGAATATGTTCCGATCCGTTCCATGGAAAAAAATGTTGAGATTCTTCTGAAGCTCGCAGAAATCTATACGCGTTAATCATCAGTCAAAGGAAGATATGCTTCAAAATAGCGATGCATATCTTTTTCTTCGCCGATTTTGACAAGCTGAATCATCATAAAATCTCCGCGCGGTGTCAGATTGTTTGAGGACGCATAATCAAGCAGAGGCTTTCTGATGTCTGTATTCAAAGATAAAACATCCGGTACATCCATGAACATATGGGCAGCCCTGCCGCCTCTGATACAATGCAGCTTAGATGTCTCCTCAGAGTCATTGACAAATTTCCGATAGATTCCGAATCCTGATTCAATGCATTCATCATGCATATAAATCATCATGAATGTCAGATGGAGTCTCTCAATCATGTAATGAACAGCCTGCCGGTCAGAGCTGACGGATGATTTCTGCGGTGCCAACAGTACATCGTCAAAAGAAATAACTTCAGGAACATTCAGATTCTGAGAGATCTCCTGCAGCTTTGATGCATACTCATTGATCAGGTCAAGCTTCTTTTCATATTCTTCTTTCTGACGCTGAAAATAATCCTTCTTTTCAAGGATCCTTCCGGTATATTGTTCAAGGGAATCTTCCCTCAGCATCTCTCCGATTTCCTTAATCGAAAACTCATTCTGCTGATAGCGTCTGCACTCTGCAATCAGATAGATCTGATATTCATCATAAAGCCTGTAATTATTCTCTTTATTGATGACCGGATGAATCAGTCCCGTCTTTTCATAAAAGCGAAGTGTTGCTCTGGTGACATTCAGAATGCGGCATACTTCGGTATTTGTATAATATTTTTTCATAAATTATTTGACCTGGTTCTTACAACCAACATTATACTTGAAATAACAGGGAGGTATCCATCATGCTCAGAATCATGGTTACTTGCGGCGGCGGCTTCTCATCAAGTGCGCTGGTCACACATCTTAACAACGATGCAAAAGAAAAAGGATTTGCCGATGAAGTAGAATTCGTCTATAAGCCGTTTGATTTCGGCGGCATCGGAGGTCTTGTCAATGAGGTTGATATTGTTATGCTCTGCCCTCATCTGGCACATAATGCAAAAGATCTTGCCGCTAAATATCCGAATAAACCGTTCTATGTAATCCCGACACGTCTTTACGGACTGATGTCTGCCGAAGACTTCTATGAGGACGCACAGGATGCGATTGCCGGATGGAAAGAAACAGGAATGAACCCCTTCCATTTCGAAGGTGAACAGACAGCAATCAGAGTCATGCGCACTGTTTCTCACCGCAAGGCAATGGCAAAGAAATAATGTCACCTGACAGGCTGAATAAGCCTGTTTTTCAATGGAACGATTTCATGTGTTTCATGAGCTGAATCATCTCCTGCGGCGTTTCTTTCTTTCCGTCTCTTAACCACGCCATGCATACGGTGAAATAATTTGTCCAGAAGAACATCATCGTATACATCGGATACTTTCTTAAAAGTTCATCATCACTCTGTTCAATGAA
>JAUNEN010000142.1 GCA_030525525.1 Erysipelotrichaceae bacterium | reverse complement strand
GGTCTCAATGACGGTACCGGCAGATTCGGTGTCGGCATGAGCTGCACACGTGCAATGGCAGTGACATTCCTCTATCGAGCAAGCAACTGAAAAAACTGAATGAAGTTCAGGGCAGGTACTGCAATGCGGTACCTGCTTTTTAAACGAAAAATACATGATATACTTGAATCGGGAAACGGTATGAGGCATCCGGGTTACGCAATCTATAAACTTACCAGTGTGATCAACAGCGGTGAGACAGAAAACAGCGACACGATCATTGCCAAAGCACTTCTTTCGATACGTGATGAAATCGAAGGGAGATCAATGGATGATATTGCCGCAGAGTTTTTTGTGTCGCAGGCAGGGATCAGCAGATTTATCCGCAAGCTGGGATATAAAAATTTCAATGAATTCAAGTCAGATCTTCAGGCGTCTGCCTTTCATATGAGGACAAGAACACCGGTCATCGGCAAGGACTATGAAAGTGCATCTGAAGATCTTTATGAAGAAATGAAGCGCGTTACGGAAGGAATCAGAACATTGAACCGGAAGGATGTTCTGAAAACATTTGAAGGTCTGAAGAAATATAAAAACATCTATTTCATCGGTTCCGAACTCAGTATGAATATTCTGCGTCTCTTACAGCTGAAACTGATTTCCCAGGGAAAGAATGTCTATACCATCTGCAAAGAAAGATATCAGGCAGAAACTCTGAACAAACTGACAGACGATGATCTTCTGATCGCTGTTTCGATGGGGCAGAGATGGTACGTGAGCATTGCGGATGAACTGAAGTCAAAGAAGCGGCACGGAAGAAGAATCCTCTGGACAGTTTCCGAAGATCATCAGGACCGTGATCAGTTTGACCGTGTCATCATGATCGGACATACCGATGATCCCAATATCGGCTATCATTATCTGATGCAGTTTGCGATGATTCTGTACCAGATGATGTAATCATTCATAAAGTGAATGAGCCATTCTTTTTGTGAATGATAACGCTTTCATTGAGAAATTATAATCCTCTTAAAGGAGGATTTTTTACATGGTAAAATCCAGAAAGTTTTTATCAGGAGTTTTATCCGCAATGCTCGTTCTTTCAGGCTTCACGACTAATGTTTATGCTGAAGAACAGATTATGGATGAAACCGGCTCTGAAGCTGTTGCGGCACTGAATGAACAGATCGCAGCTCTTCCGGAATCACTTCTCGGTTCAACCGACATTGCAAAAGATTACGAAAACCTTCTTGCAATCAAGGCTGCTTATGAAGCACTCAGTGAAGAAGAAAAAGCAGAAGTTGATTTCACAAAGGCAGAAACACTTCTCGATTTCAACTCCGACACACTGAATCCGGAAAACCTTGAAAAGGGCAGTTCACTGGAAGGAAAGGTCATCGGCTACCTCGGTTCTTCCATCACCCAGGGTTTCCGTTCAAACGGTGTTGCTTTCCCTGAATACATTGCACAATTAAGCGGAAGCACAACAATCAAGCAGGCGATTCCGGGCGGCACACTTGCACTCAAGGAAGGCTACAGAGAGGAAGTCTGCTATATCAACCAGCTTCTTGACGGCGCACTCACAGATGTTGAACATCTCGATGCACTCGTTGTTCAGCTTTCAACAAACGATGTCGGCGCAGGCATCCCGATCGGCGAAGTCTCCGAATCATTTGCTTCAGAAGATCAGGACTACAAGACAATCATCGGTGCGATGGAATACATCACAGCATATGCAAAAGAGAAGTGGGACTGCCCTGTCATGTTCTACATCAATGCATATCTTTCCGATGAAGCATGCGAAGCATTTGCAAACGGTGATGAAAACACATTGAAGATTCTGCATGAGCAGTATCAGGATATGTATGAGCAGATGATCGATGCTCTGTATCAGGTTGTTGACAAGTGGAATCTTGGCGTTGCCGATCTCTGGAATGATGAATATGTCAGAAGTGCATCATTAGACCTCAGAAACTTCTTCATGGATGATCCGATTCATCCGCATAAGGCAGGATATTATTTCTGGTATACACAGCCGATCATGGCTGAGCTTGTCAGGATTGTGAATCCGGTTGTGGCACTGAATGAAGAGATCGCAGCTCTTCCTGACACACTGCTCACTTCAACCGACATTGCAAAAGACTATGAAAATCTTCTTGCAATCAAGGCTGCTTATGAAGCACTCAGCGAAGAAGAAAAAGCAGAAGTTGATTTCACAAAGGCTGAAACACTTCTCGATTTCAACTCCGACACACTGAATCCGGAAAACCTTGAAAAGGGCAGTTCACTGGAAGGAAAGGTCATCGGCTACCTCGGTTCTTCCATCACCCAGGGTTTCCGTTCAAACGGTGTTGCTTTCCCTGAATACATTGCACAATTAAGCGGAAGCACAACAATCAAGCAGGCGATTCCGGGCGGCACACTTGCACTCAAGGAAGGCTACAGAGAGGAAGTCTGCTATATCAACCAGCTTCTTGACGGCGCACTCACAGATGTTGAACATCTCGATGCACTCGTTGTTCAGCTTTCAACAAACGATGTCGGCGCAGGCATCCCGATCGGCGAAGTCTCCGAATCATTTGCTTCAGAAGATCAGGACTACAAGACAATCATCGGTGCGATGGAATACATCACAGCATATGCAAAAGAGAAGTGGGACTGCCCTGTCATGTTCTACATCAATGCATATCTTTCCGATGAAGCATGCGAAGCATTTGCAAACGGTGATGAAAACACATTGAAGATTCTGCATGAGCAGTATCAGGATATGTATGAGCAGATGATCGATGCTCTGTATCAGGTTGTTGACAAGTGGAATCTTGGCGTTGCCGATCTCTGGAATGATGAATATGTCAGAAGTGCATCATTAGACCTCAGAAACTTCTTCATGGATGATCCGATTCATCCGCATAAGGCAGGTTATTACTTCTGGTACACACAGCCGATCATGGCTGAGCTTGTCAGAGTGATTGATGAAGCTTCACAGCATGTCTTCACATATGATGCTGCTGCAGAAGGCAAGACATCTGACTACTCATCTGTTTCTTCTCCTTCCTTCATCATTTATCCGGGTGTTCTTGAACACAAGAGTGCAGATGATGTGATGGAAGAACTCGGCGTCAAGGCAATTGCTGATCAGTATGCAGGCAAAGTGACTGTTGTCACACCAGCTGACGGCAAGGAATATGGCGAAGCTGATGCAAAAGAATTTGTTGATCTGCTCGGATTTGCAGTTTCCAACGCAAAGGTCATCGGTCTTGATGAAGGTGCTACATTTGTGAATAACTATGTATCACAGGAATGCTGGGCAGTGTCCGGTATCATGACTTATGGCGGAGAGATGAATGAAGGTCTCACATATGATGTTGCAGTACCTGCATATCTTTCCAATCCTTCCGAAACAGCAAAGGCTTACTACACAAGAGTCAATGCATCAGAAGAACTCGGTATTGTTGAATGCGGCACAGAAGCAACAGCAGCTGAAGCATTCACAAATGCATGGAACAAAGTATTCAAGAAGGTTTACCGTCAGCATAATGAACTGACTGAATTCTATAACATCCCTGCATCGGCAATCACTGATCCGTATCCGTTAATCACATCCGTCATCGATATGGAAACAGAATACGGTGTCAACTACTATCCTCATTACTACGAACCGCTCAACGGTGAAGGCAGATACTGCTGGTTCGAATACATTCCTCAGGCAACTCTGGAAATGGAAGAAGGAACCGTACCGTTAGTTGTAACACTGCACGGCAACGGCAATGATGCACGTATTCAGGGCGAGACAACCGGCTGGGTTGAGCTGGCTGCTGAAGAAAACTTCATGGTTGTCGCACCTGAATGGCAGAGTGTTGCCCTTGTTGAAGGTACAAGCGATACAAAGCCGAACTTCTTCAACTGCGACGGTCTTGAAAAAGACAAGCTGATTGAATGGATCGAAATGCTGGAAGAAAAGTATCCGCAGATCGACAAGTCCAGAATCTATGTCACAGGTCTTTCCGCAGGTGCAAGTGCTTCCACACTGTATGGCGCACTGTACAATGACTTCTTCGCAGGTGCTGCTGCAGTCAGCGGTCCGGGCGTTGATAAAGATGAACTGGCTGCCTATGTTGAAAACTATGACGGAAATGAAATGCCGTGGATGTATCTTTGCGGCGATCATGACTTCTTCGGAATGCTGCCGGTAGACGGTTCTT
The DNA here is from genome assembly GCA_030525525.1 of Erysipelotrichaceae bacterium. Lineage (GTDB taxonomy): Bacteria > Bacillota_I > Bacilli_A > Erysipelotrichales > Erysipelotrichaceae > Bulleidia. Next base: position 801 of record JAUNEN010000142.1, on the reverse strand, counting down.
CACCTTATTCCTTCGAAGTCGCTCCGGGCGTTCACATCCAGGATGTCGACCCTGCTTCAAGCATGTTCTCCTTCATCCAGTCCTATCAGAAGATCAACGGCCTTGAGGTCAGTGAAACATATGATATGAGCCTGAATGAATACTATGGCATCAAGCTTGAAAATGAAGAATGGTTCAAGCTCGGATTCAAGGATGCACTGGCAGGTTCCCTCAGCAATGAAAAGGGAGAAATGATCCGCCTTGTTGCTATCAAGAACCAGGCACACTGGAACTACAAGCCGGAAGCTGCATATATCTGGGACTTCTTCAAAAACTATTCCAGAAATACAGAAACAGGTGAACTCGAAATTGCTGAAAAGTTCGAATTTGATGATGTGAAAGATCCTGAAAGATATTTCTATGAACCTGTTTACTGGGCATACAACCACAAGCCTCAGATCACAAAGGGCACAAGCGAAACTCTCTTCTCACCGGATGCCAATGTGACAAGAGGTCAGATGGTTACCTTCTTATGGAGACTTGCAGGCGAACCTGAACCGGAAGGTGAAGCTAAGTTCAACGATGTCAATGCAGACAGATACTTTGCAAAGGCAATCGCATGGGCTGCAGAAAATGAAATCACAACCGGCTACGCAGACGGCAGCGGAAACTTCGGACCGGATGACAACTGCACAAGAGAGCAGATTGTGACATTCCTCTGGAGATATGCAAAGAAGCCTGCGGCAGAAAAGACAGCAGAATTCACAGATACAAGAGCGAATGCATACTATCTTGATGCACTCAGCTGGGCAGCAGAGAATG
>JAUNEN010000141.1 GCA_030525525.1 Erysipelotrichaceae bacterium | reverse complement strand
AACTATATATCCTACCATTTAATCTCTTGCTTTGTTATTCAGTCGGTCCCTTCCAGGTAGTGAATTTATTACGCATACTGTCAAGGGAAGCAACTGGAATCACAATGGACTCGTCCCCTATTTGAACCTCTTCAATTGGCCACGGATTACAGCCGCCATGTATAAGGCCTATATCTTCCGGTGCGAAAACAGATCCACAGTTCGCGCATTGAAGCACATCCTCTTTCTGCACATAATACGCTTTCGGCGATGGGGAACAACTTTGACAGGTGTTGAAAGAAATGTGCGGAATATTATCCCCATCCCGGATAGCCACAAGCTGAACAATAACATCATCTATGACGTAGTTATAGAAAGTTGCATATGCCGTAATATCTTCAACAGGGATAACAATATTCCCGTCACTGTCTGCCATATCATCAATGACCTCGATATGGTTGCGGATCATATTCATCCAACATGTATATGTAAAATTACCCTCCTCAGAGGGAATGAATTCAATAATATTATCCCCTGGTGTGATATGTACATCAAACCCGAGATCAGCACACACAACTTCATTGTTGCAGCTGGTGATTTTTCCTTCGTCCGCATGAAGGAAGACGGTTACAGGTATTCCTTTTTGAACGACCATGTCGCCGAAACTGTCAAAATCTAATTCAAGACTAACAATCTGGACACCATCTCCAATCACAGCTGCTGTATATCCGTCATACTTCTTTGGAAGGGCAACAGATACATCTATGCCGAGCCCCAGAAATCCCCTGTTCAACATAGAGACTGACAGTACAAGTATCAGTACCGAAGCAATTTTACCAATCAGAACTCTTGTTTTTCCATGCGTCAGGTTAATCAATGCTCCGGATGACAACATTAGGGGTACCGTTCCAAGCGCAAACAGGAACATAGACAGAGCTCCCTTAAAATACCCTCCGGCAGACAGGGCATAAAGCTGCATGGCCTGAAGCGGTCCGCACGGCATGAATCCATTCAGAAGTCCTACCAGGAAAGCTCCGGCTCCGACTCGAGTAAATTTGCCGGCAAAAAAAGTTGGAAGGTGGAAACCCGCCAGCCCGAGCATGGAAAGAGACATGAGCAGCATGAAAAAAACGGCAATCAGAATAATGATGCCGCGAATTTTCATATCTATGCTGAAAACGCTTCCTATGGCACCTACGATCCCGCCGGTCAGGGTATAGGACAATACCCGTCCGATGTTATACAGTAGTGGACGGCGCATTCTTCTTACACTGTTTTTTTCAACCGAAGCGAAAATACCGATCGCCCCGCACATTCCTACACAATGTATGCTTGTGAGCAGCCCTGTTACAAAAAGCATCCCATAGGAAACCTCGCTGTCCACAACAGGAATCGATTTAAAGATGTTATATCCAAAAAAGTGATTTGCACCGGCTGCCAGCAGTATGATTGCGGCAGCGATGATAAGCATTTCATACCACCGGGCCGTAAGCACTACCTGTCTTCGCTTATGGCTGATTTTATCCGTGTCTGTCTCGTAACCGGCTGCCCGGATTGCCTTAATGATCTCTTCCTTGTCCAAAGGCGCAGCTGACCTGATTTCAGCGATGTTCTGATGTATACCTACACTCAGGACACCAGGCAACGCCTTTAATGCAAGTATAACAGTTTCCTCACAGTGCACACAGAACATCCCTTCTACCCGGACATAGGTTATCTGTTCTTTGTTTTCCTGCATAATCCGTCCTTTTACAGCGTTTCATTCATGCTTCCGGTCCGATAGCCTCCAAGATCCATCGTAACATAGCTAAAACCAATAGCTTTCATTTCACGGTATACCCTGTTTCTCACGTGTTCATGTACCAGCTTTTCAAACTCCTCCGGAAGAACTTCAATACGTGCAATATTGCCATGAACGCGGACGCGAACCTGGTGAAAACCCAGATCAAGAAGCAGCTGCTCAGCATGATCTACCATTCGGAGTTTCTCCTCACTGATAGTCTCCCCATAGACGAAACGGGAAGAAAGACATGCAAAGGATTGTTTATTCCACGTGTCCAAGCCCATCTCTTTAGACAATACCCTGATTTCATCTTTTGTCAAACCTGCATATCGAAGCGGGCTTTTAACACCAAGTTCAGCAACAGCCTGCAATCCCGGACGGTAATCCCCGTTATCATCCATATTGGAGCCTTCTGCGATATGTCGGATACCATGCTCCTTTGCAACCTTTGATATCCTGGTAAACAGCTCATGCTTGCAAAGATAGCAGCGGTTTTTAGGATTGCTGCGAAATCCATCGATGGAAAGCTCCTCAGATTCGATGATGACGTGTTTTATTCCTTCCTGTGTACAAAATGCCTGTGCTTCTTTCAGTTCCCGTTCAGGAAAAGAACAGGACTTTGCTGTTACCGCTATGACATTGTTACCAAGAACGTCCTGTGCCGTTTTCAACAGGAATGTTGAATCAACACCGGAGGAAAAAGCAACAGCAACACTTCTAAGTCCAGTTAAATAGTCATCTAATTTCTTTTTCTTTTCACGCAGGGTATCCATCATGTTTCCTAATCAAATATTATATTTTAAACTCACATCAGGTGATTTGATTTCGTATCCGCTGTTTTTAGTTTCTCAATATTCCTCCAGAAAGCTATGCCTTACCCCGTTTTTTTTATAAGCGATGACCGTATCCAGGTTTACATTTTCAACACTTTTGAATATGTTAGCTTCGATAAAAGGATTATCCCTTTTCAGTTCTGATATCAGTCTTTTTACCTCGAGCCGTTTGGAGGATGTCGTCCCGTCTTCATGGCAGGTAGTGCATGTATCTGTAAAGTGACATGCACACTGCAGGAAATGAAGGTCATTGTAATCCCGCCATGCGCATATATCCCGTTCCCTGATAAGATAAAGGGGTCTGATCAGCTCCATTCCTTCAAAATGAATGCTATGAAGCTTTGGCATCATTGTTTGAATCTGGCCTCCATAAATCATTCCCATCAGGATGGTCTCCGTCACATCATCATAATGATGGCCTAATGCAATCTTATTGCAGCCAAGCTCCTTTGCCTTGTTGTACAGATATCCCCGCCTCATTCTGGCACATACATAACATGGATTTTTCTCTATCTTATCCACTACATCAAATATTCTGCTTTCAAAAATCGTAACCGGTATCCCAAGCACCCTGGCATTACCTTCAATCAAGGCTCTGTTTTTCTGGTTATATCCAGGGTCCATAACAAGGAAGGTCAAATCAAACCTGACCTTCCTGTGGCGGTGAATTTCCTGAAAAAGTTTTGCCATAAGCATGGAGTCCTTTCCGCCGGATATGCATACACCGATATGGTCTCCCTCACTTATAAGCTGGTAGGTTTTACAGGCTTTGGCAAAGGGGGAAAACAGTTTTTCATGAAATCTGTTTCTGATGCTCTCCTCTGCTTTCTGTTTCCTCTTCTCCTGCTCAAAACTGCTTCGCATACTGGACATGACATATCCGACATACCCGCCTTCCAGACTGAAGCACTCCTTTCCGGCCAGACATGCCAGACTACCCAACTCCTTAGATCTCCTTCCGATCTGACAATAGAAGATGAGCTTTTTCTCCTTAGGAATATCTTTGATTTTTCCACAGTTCCCGTCTTCCAGTTCTTCCAGACTGATATGGGAAGCTCCCGGGATCGAGCCGTATAAAATGAGTCCCTGATCACGTATATCTATAAGTTCATATGAATTTTTCGGCAAAACGAAAAACTCTTTAAGTGATATTTCATTCATCCCTGACTACTTTAAATAAACAAACTGATGTCCGATGTCTCCCCTGATCCTATAAAGGTGGCAACACCCCCCAGCTCTACTCCATCAATTAGTTCCTCTTTTTTTATGCCCATAACGTCCATGCTCATCTGACAGGCAACAAGCCTGACACCGTGCCCCCTTGCGTCTTCTATCAGTTCTTCCAGGGAAGATATCCCTTTTGCCTTCATGATACCACGAATCATTTTCCCGCCTGCCCCAAGCATATTCATGCGAGAAAGTCCTAATTTTTGACTCCCTCTTGGCATCATCCATCCAAACATCTTCTCAATAAAACTCTTGTCCACCTTCACCTTTTCCGACCTTCTTAATATATTTAGTCCCCAGAAAGTAAAAAACATGGTTACTTTCCTTCCAAGGCTGGCAGCTCCATTTGCCATGATGAACGCCGCTATTGTTTTATCCAGATCACCACTGAACACAATAAAAGTCTTATCGTCACCGAGTTGGATATGCCGGCCATTTAATGAGTCGGCTGTGACGTTAACATTTCCGGAGGAATGGCTGTCATCTACTGAACCGGCAGCTGTCTTTTTCTGTATCCTTGCACTGATAATGCCGTTTTCTGCACTGAGTGACAAAAGCAGGTTACCTGTCCGCTCAGTCCATACTTTTATATCCGAAGTAAATGCATCTTCTGTTGCTTCTACTCTGACCACGCTGCCTTCGGGCAGGCCGCGTAATGTATCTGCAACCTTTACAATCGGTCCCGGACAACGTAACGCTTTTGCATCAACAAATATTTCTTCATCCCATGACAGAATTGTTGGATTCGCAGCATCGGAATCACCCACAAAGCCACGCTTCAGGACGCTGTTGTCATTTAAAAGGTTTCTGTATTCATTGAAACCGCCTTCCAGATTGTAGACTTCATATCCTCTTTCGAAAAGAATTTCAGCAACTTCCTCACTGAAACTTCCTTCCCGGCAGAACACATAAACCGGTTTTCCCATCGGGATAGCATCAATCCCTTTCGGAAAGCTGCTGAAAGGAATGTTTACCGCGCCTGGAATCCCGCTTATGAGCAACTCATCAGGCTCTCTCAGGTCAATAAGTGTAACCGTTTCGAAATCAAGCTTTGCAAAAGCTGCTGCTGAAATATTCTTAAAACCCGATTCGCTCATTTTGCCTTCTTTCCTGAAAACACTTCACTCTTTCTGTATTATCTGACTTTTCTATGCTGACTTTCCCGCATTCCCGGAGAACATAGATTTAATCCCCGACTTTTTTTATGAACAGTTCGTAGGTGCCGTCTTCATTTTCCCTTAAATCCAATACCTGATGTCCCTCTTCCT
>JAUNEN010000140.1 GCA_030525525.1 Erysipelotrichaceae bacterium | reverse complement strand
TGAGCTGCACACGTGCAATGGCAGTGACATTCCTCTATCGAGCAAGCAACTGAAACAGTCTGACTGAATGAAATCGGATCAAACGATTCAGCTGAGCCGCATACAGCAGATGACAGGTGGCGGGAATGCCTGATCATTCAGAAAAGTTTTCAAATCTTTCTCAGCTGAAAAAAGATGAGTCATTCCTCAGTAACAGTAATAAAAGGACATTCCTTCTGTTTTCAGGGAATGTCCTTTATTATGCTTTTCAGAATGCCTTGACACCTTTGCAGTAAACTGTGTTTACTGAATAATCGTCATTGAGTATGGTTATATCAGCATCATAACCTGCCGAGATCTTACCGATCTGATCATCAAGTCCAAGGAGTCTAGCAGGGTTGATCGTGCAGGAATTGACTGCCTTGTCGAAAGGCACAAGAGCTTTTTCAACGAGGTTCCTAAGGCCTTCATTGATCTTCATTGTTGAACCGGCCAGATTCTTTTCGATGCATAAATGAGCGCTGCCGTCCGGATAGACTTCAATCTCATGGCCGCCGAACATGAATCTGCTGCCGGGAGCCGAGCCTTTGCACATGAGCGAATCGGAAATCATGATTGCATGATCTGCATTCTTGGCATCAAAGAAAATCCTTAATGCCTGAGGGGTGCTGTGGTTGCAGTCGCAGATGACTTCACTGTAAAGATCGCTTAAGCGCAACGCTGCACCAACCATTCCGTTGTCACGGTGTTTGAACGGGCTCATACCGTTATAGGTATGGGTGATTGACTTTGCGCCATTGGCTGCACCAAGCAGGGCAGTTTCATACGAGGCACCGGAATGTCCCATCGAAACAACGACACCGTTCTCTGATGCATAGCGTGTCAATGCATAATCGGGATCGTGCTCAGGTGCCAGTGTGATCACTTTGATGAGACCGTCTGCAGCTTCCTGATATTCTTTGAATTCTTCAATTGAAGGGGGAACGATTGCTTCGGGAGGCTGGGCACCTTTGTATTCCATATCGAGATAGGGACCTTCAAAGTGAATGCCGAGGATGCGTGCCCCCTGATATCCTTTATGCGTTACATCCGCAACATTTCTGACGGCTTTGAGAAGGACTTCTTTTTTCTCGGTGACAGTGGTTGCCAGAAAGCCGGTCACACCTTCGGAAACAATATGTTCTGCCCAATAGCGCAGGCCTTCTTCTTCGCCGTAGTTTGTATCAAAGCCATAGGCGCCATGGCAGTGAATGTCGATAAATCCCGGAAGAATTCTCAGTTCTCCGTAATCGATGTCAGCTTCTTCATCATAGCTGAGCACTCTTTTGATTTTGCCGTTTTCTGTTTCGATCACAGCCGGGAACAGATCGCCGCAGATATAAACTCTTTTGCTTTTGATCTTCATGATGATTACCTCATACTCATTATACATATCTCCTGAGACGGGGCGGTTCAAAGATTGAGGATTGAGAGTGAATTATATGTGTTCAGTTGGTATAATAAGCATCAAAGGAGGGGATTTTATGATAGGTGTGATTGTGACCGGGCATGGTAAATTTGCGTCCGGTATGGAATCGGCTCTGAAACTTCTTGCCGGCAAACCGGAGAAGTTCACATCAGTTGATTTCAGACAGGAGGATACAATTGATGACCTTGAATTCCGTCTGCGCGATGCCATCCGTGATATGAGCGAATGCACGGGAATACTGATCCTGGCGGATATTTATGAGGGGGCTCCGTACAGGGAATCCATTGAAATGAAAGAAAAAATGCATGATCAGCAGATTGAAATCGTCGCCGGGGTCAACCTCGGAATGCTGATGCAGATCAATCTGTCACGCGGATATGTATCCGATGTTGCGGATCTGGCTGATCTGGCGGTAGAAGAGGGAAGAAAGCAGACCCTCAAATATGTTTACAGTGAATCAGAAGCTGCTTACGACGACTGATCGGGAGGAAAAAACCAAATGAATTTTCTGATATTCATCCTCGCCTTTGTCATGGCGATCGATGAAAATACATTTACCAGGGTTCTTCACAGACCCTTAGTCGCATGCACATTATTCGGTGCCGTTCTCGGCAAACCGGCGGAAGGTCTGGCATGCGGTGTGCTTATTGAGCCGATGGCAATTGCCTTTGATACATACAGAAAAGGCAATTTCATTCTTGCATCGCTCGTTTCTGCAGTACTGGTTGCCAACGGTTCGGAAACAGCTGCTGCAGTCAGTGCAGGCGCTGCCAGTGTGATGGCGGGCTATGTGATCCGTAAAGCAATCGGCTTATTGACAGCAGTGATGTTGCCGTCCGCAAGAAAAGCTGCTGAGAAAAGAGACGAAAAGGGTCTTTTTGCAGGCATGCTTGTTTCGATGCTGATCTATGGACTCGTATTCGGCGGCCTCAGTATGTGGCTTGCATCGCTTGGCGCTGATATCGGTACAACATTCCATTCAGTGATTACGGCAAACGGCTGGATTCTCAGCATTCTGCAGGTCGCATCGGTTCTGATCGGTGCAGTCGGTATCGCCGTTCTGTTCCGCAATCTGTCGGGTCCGAAGATCCCCGGTGCATTTATGGCAGGTTTTGCGGCAGCGGCAGTTTGCTGTGCTGGCGGAATTACAACAGCAGCGGCAATCATCTGCGGCTTTGCTGCATTCGGAATCAGTGCAATGGATTATCATCTGAGAAGTGAGCAGAATGAAAAGCCGGCAGAAGTGAAAGAAATCAAAAAGGGAGGTGCGCAATGGTGGTAGGAACTGGTGTTTATAAAGACACAAATGAAGCATATCCTCTTGATAAAAAAATCCTCGGCAAGGTTGCTCTGAGGAGTCTGTTTGCCGGTGCATCAACGAACGGCGAAACTGCTGAATCCATCGGCTGGGCATGGGCTTTGGCACCTGCGCTCAAAAAGATTCACACCGATGAAGAAGATCTTGCACTGTCAATGGGACATCATCTTGAATATGTCAATGCAGCTTCACCTCTGACAACTTTCACAATGGGCGTTGTTCTTTCTCTGGAAGTTCAGAAGGCAGATCCTGAAACAATCCGTTCGGTGAGAACTGCACTTGCTTCAGCTGTTGACGGTCTTGGAAATTCATTGTTCAGATTTATTCTGGTACCGCTTCTTGCGATGATCTGTATTGCGCTTTCTGCAAACGGAAATGTGACCGGTGCGGTACTCATGGCTGTATGTTCAGCTGTGGTTACGATTGCGCTGAGAATGTATCTGATCAATTTCGGCTATGCAAAGGGTGTCAGAGCTGCGGAATCCTTCATGAAGAATGCTGATGCTCTCAAGCATGCTTCATCGGTTGCCGGCGTATTCATGCTTGGTGCAATGACAGTGATCAGCTTCTATGAAATCTCTTCAGCATTCACAGTGCCTGCTGCAGGCAATATCAGAACACTCAGCGGTTTCGGTGAGCTTGTATTACCGGGAATGCTTGGCCTGATTGCAGTCGCTCTGGCATATCGTCTTCTTGTGAAGAAAAACCGCTCACCGTTTGTGACGGTCATCATTTTTGCAGTGATTGCCGTGCTTCTGGTAGTTCTCGGTTTTGCCGGGGATTATCCGTCGATCCTGAATCTGCCCTGGGTAATCAAAGGTTGAAAAGATCCTTTTCGGATCTTTTTTTGAAAGGATAAACGCATGATTGAACTGAAACCGTGGCCGCTTTCATATGAAGCGATGAATACACTTTATGCCGACAGCGACCAGTCGAAATGTCTCGTTCAGCTTCCGGTTCCTCTTGATAAAGCTAATACATTCAATTTTCTGAAGGCAGTCAATACCGGAAATTCCAACGGCCATCCGTTTCTGTGCCGGGCGATTATGCTTGAAGACAGACTGATCGGCAAGATTGAATTATCCAGATATGTTTCATATGACAGCGAGCTTGATATCATATTGCTTAAGGAAGAATGTTCAAAAGGCTATGGAAGAGAAGCGCTGAAGCTGCTTGAGGAAGAAGTGAAACAGAAAGAATGGTGCCGCTCAATCTATGCATATGTGGATACGGAAAATATAGCGGCAGGAAAAATGCTGGCAGCATGCGGCTATGAAATCGGCAGATTCTTTACGGCAGACGTCATGATTCCTCACGAAGGCTCCTATGTGATCAAAAGCAGAAGGGGCTGCGAAATGAGAAAGGTTTTCTGAACTGAAAGCGCAGAAATGCGCTTTTTCTGACCAATATTCATGATGAAAAGAGGACATTCACATGAGTATGATCAAAGATTATCCGGATTTTGAGAAACCGCGTGAAAAAGCACTGCGGTACGGGATCAGAACACTTTCCAACAGAGAACTTCTTGCCATTCTGCTGAGGAGCGGCCCTCGGGGACAGTCGGTTCTTCAAACAGCAGATCTGCTTTTAAGAAAAGCGGACGGAATGAAAGGAATTGGCAGAATGAGCATTGCAGAGCTTTGCGATATCAAAGGAATTTCACGTGTCAAAGCCCTTGAGATGCAGGCGTGCTTTGAAATTGTAAGACGTTCTTATTACGAAGAAGCACAGTCCGTGGATGTGATCTCATGCCCGGATCATATGATCAGATGGTTAAGAAGCGAACTTGGAAGTGAGATGCAGGAAAAATTTATGGCAGTGTATCTTGACGCGGGCAATAGGATCATTTCATCGAGGATTCTGTTTACCGGAACGATCAATGAAGCAAAAGTTTATCCCCGTGAAGTATTCCGCGAAGCATTGCTGGCGGGATGCGTCAGTCTGATTCTTGTTCACAATCATCCTTCCGGTATTCTGACGCCGAGCATGGCGGATATTGAACTGACTGAACGGCTGATCCATGCCGGAAAGTTAATGGGTGTCAAAGTGCTGGATCATCTGATTATTACCGGCAGCGGATGGCTGTCCATGGCAGGGGAGTCAATGTTCAGACAGACGGAAGACGGCAAAGATGACTGAGATACGTCTGCAGTTCTTTAAAAGCCAAAGAAGAGAGATCTGAAGGCATTCAGCGATCGGCAGGAATCACAGCAGCGGTTTTGAATCAGCGAAACCGCTCTTTTCTTCTATTTGTCAATGCATCAGATACAGTAAGGCAATGTGTGCGGAAGAAAGAATCTCTTCATCGCAGCCGGATGTGATCGGGGAAACCGTCACGAGACAGATGGAAGATGGCATTAAAGATGATATAAT
>JAUNEN010000062.1:15155-19590 GCA_030525525.1 Erysipelotrichaceae bacterium | reverse complement strand
AATACGAGTGGTTTGTAGAGAAAATCCGTAAAAATGCAGAAAAGAAAAATATTGCGGCTGCCGTCAATCTTGCAATCGATCAGATTCCTGAAGACTTCACAATCAGAGACTGGATTCTTGAAAACAGAAGCGAGGTCGTTAAGATGAGCATTTTCGAATATGATGAGCAGGCACATATGGCACTTGTCAAAGAAGAAGGCAGGCAGGAAGGTATTGAACAAGGAAAAAAAGAAGGCATTGAACAAGGAAGAGTAGAAGCACGGATACAGGGAATTCTGAATCTTTATGGCTGGATGACGGAGAAAGGAAATTCGGAAAGTACTGCACTTGCCGAAATCGCTAAAATCTACAGCTGTACGATTGATGAGATCAGCAGAATCATCGCCGAAAACAGAAAGGTACAATCAGCAGTCTGAGAGATGATTTGATCGCTCTAAGAGACAATCTGCAAAAATGCAGAAAAACAAACATTACGACTGCCGTCAATCTTGCAATCGAAGAAATTCCTGATGCCTTCACAATCAGAGACTTGATTCCTGAAAACAGAAGCGAGGTGGTGAAAATGAGTATTTTCGAATATGACGAGCAGGCACATATGGCACTGATTAAAGAGGAAAGCTTCGCCGAAGGCATTGTGCAAGGTAAAAAAGAAGAGCGGATTCAGGGAATTCTGAAAGCCTTTGAGATCCTGAAAATAAGCGGCATTACGGAGACCAAAGCAATTGAAATGATCTCAGAGCAATGTCAGACAAATGCGGAAGAAATCAACCGGATCATTCATGACAGCAGTCAATGAATTCTGATCGGGCGGTTCAGAAATGAGCTGCCTTTTTCATTATGATTGAAAGGTCATTGCAGGGATTCTTCTGTTTTTTCAATCCCGCCGCGTCGACCGTGATGTACTTTTTGTCTTCCTTCGCCGAAATAAGCTGTCACTTTTTTGTGCCAGCTCAATGAGCTATGATCATTGTGGAGGTTCAGCCTATGTTCTACAGACATCTTCTTTTTCTTGTTTTACTGATCGGCAATGCATACAGGATCATCCGCAGGGTGATCATTGACAGACAGCAGAAAAAACCGCTGCCTGAGGAAGTAAAGGATATTTATACTCCCGAAAAGTATCAGGATTTTCTGAATCATGAACATGATTATCTTCCCCTGTTCATTGCCGCAAGAATCATCAATATTGCCCTCAATGGATTTTATATCTATTCGCCGTATTATTTGTGGATGGAGAAACTCGGGCGCGGAAATGCATATCTGATCATGCTCGCAACCGTTCTTTCGAGCGAACTTCTTTCAGTCATTTTCTCCCTGCCGCGATCCTGGTATGCAACATTTACGATTGAAGAAAAATACGGTCTCAACCGGCAGACAAAGAAAGATTTCATCAAGGATGAAATGCTTTCCGTATTGACAAGCCTTTTCGCCTCGATCGCTCTTTACAGCTTCATTATATTTGTCACTCAGAAGCTTTCCATGTACATTGAAGTCAGAGAAGTTTCATATGCCTATGCATTCGGTCTGATGGCGATCGTCATCATCATTTCAGTCATTGTCATCTTTGGAATCGCAATCATTGCCTATCTGATTCAAAGAAGACAGTACAGCTACCGCGATCTTGAAGAAGGTGAACTGAGAAACAAGATCATTGCCCTGACACAAGGTGCAAAAAAGAAAGTCCGCCGGATTGAAGTCTATGATGAATCCAAAAAGTCCAACAGTAAAAATGCATATCTTCTGGCCATCCTCTGGTACCGTGCATTCGGAATCGCTGACAACTACCTTGATGAGAACTCCGAAAGAGAGCTGCTCGCTGTTCTTTCTCATGAAGCAGGTCATCTGAAGCACAGAAAGGATCTTCTCGATTATTCAAGATATCTGCTGATTGTGATTGTTTTAATTGTATTTGCATTAGTGCTGCCGCATGCTGAACTGATTGACGGAATTGTAAACAATATCAATCAGGCTTACGGGCTCAGTATCAGCAATTATGTATTGCTGATGTCATATGTTTCGGCACTGATGTCGCCGCTTTCTTTCTTTGCCGGGATCGCAATGAATTTCGTTTCCAGACGGAATGAAACCGAAGCAGATCTGAATGCTGTCAAAGAAGGATATGGCGAAGAGCTGATTCAGACATTCAGACAGATGAGCACAGATGAACTGATCGATGTCAATCCATCCCCGGTCATTGAATTTCTCGAATATGATCATCCTTCGATTGTGAAAAGGATCAGAACGATCCGGGAAGCACTCAAAGTTCAGACTATGCACGCATAAGTTCAGACAGGCTTCACATTTCCTCAGAACCTTACAGCTGAAATGTTTTCTGTAAAGATGAGGTGATGATATGTATTGTACAAACTGCGGTGCAGAAATCGCAGACGGAATCAACTTCTGTCCTTATTGCGGTACTGCATTAAATTCAGCGACAGCACTCACAGCAGCTGCTTCTTCAATTACTCCGGCAAATGAATATCAGGTGATTCTGATTTCAAAAGGCACATGTGACACGTCGACATTAAAGAACCTTCTGTCAGATGTGTTCAGTTATTCATCTGCCGAAACCTCTTCGCTTTTAAACAATATGCCTGTGCAGATTGCATAGAATCTGAATGAAGAAGAAGCTTCCGTCATAGCTCAGATGTTCTGTGAATACGGGCAGAAGTCACTGTTCTTGATGAAAAGATGGCCTATGTCGATCTTTCAGAGAATGCATCGTCATCTTTGTTCAATTTCGACGGTTCGCTGATCACCAAAGCAGCGGCAATCATCGGCGCACTTACGATTGCCAACAAGGTGACTTCCTTCCGGACCATCCGTAAGCCTTCCCTTCTTGAAAGGATCTTCCGGCCTCTGTTCACACCGAAACCGCCGAGGCGCTATGTTCCGGTACAAAGACATGAGCCGACCCGCTACGTCAAACCGAAACCGGTTTACCGGAATACGATGGAGCGTCAGCAGCGTCCGGTCACAGGGCATCACGGCGGTCCGAACGGGCGTATGAAAGGACATCTGCCGCATTAAAAAAAGTTCATCAAACTGTATGCTTTCCATTTGAAAAAGACGTGCTATGATGCATTCGACAAAACAGAGGTTACTATGAAATACTACATTGCAAGCTGTGTATTCACTTCACGCCATCCTGAACTGAGCCGGAAAATTATGGATTACATTCAGGAAAGAGGCGATCTCGAAATCATCAGATGCTGCGTCATGCACTACAGAGAAAAAGATTTCACTGATATGATGCCTGAATCCTTCCGGGATTTCTGGGCATCGCTTCCTTCAGGCGCTGAATTCATGCCGGGTGATATTGTTTATTCGCTGTGTCACAACTGCACTGCGATTATTGATGAATGGAAAGAAGGCGTCGAAACACGGAGCCTCTGGGAATATATCGATCGTGATCCGTCATTCGTTTTCCCGGATTTCAAAAATGAAGAAATGTATGTTCAGGACTGCTGGCGTGCCTATGACAAAAAGGAAGAGCAGCTGGCAGTGCGCAGTCTGATGAAAAAGATGAACATTGCTGTTCTGGAGACAGAAAACAATTTTGAACATACAGATTTCTGCGGCAATTCACTTTACCGCCCTGCCCCGCCGCGCAACCTGAAACTTGCACCGAAGCGGTTTGTAGAAAATGCACAGGGCCTGTTCAAGGAACATACACTTGAACAGCAGAAAGATCTGATGAAATCATACGCCGCAAAATTCAACGGGAAAAAGGTTGTTTCTTATTGTCATTATTGCGAAGAAGGTCTTCTTCTCGGTGAAGCGGATGCCTGCCATATTGCACAGCTTCTTTTCGAAAAGGAAAACAGATTATGATGTATTACATTCCCGGATGCGATGTCGTCCGCAATCACCCTGAAGCTTCGGCGAAAGCAAGAACATATTTCCGTAACATAAGCATTCCGGAAGGTCCGTGCTGCAGAAAAGACCTCGGTCAATTGAAAGCAGGCGATACGATCATTGTCAACTGCACGCAATGCAGTCTGATTTTTGAAGAAAGAGTGCCTGAAGTCAGAATCCTGACATTGTATGAATATCTTCTGAATGAATCTGATTTCAAATGGCCTGATTATCATCACAGAGTGATGACCCTGCAGGATTGCTGGCGGATGCGCAGTCATCCTGATGTGACTGAAGCGATCAGAAAATGCATCGGAAATATGAACATCGAGATTCGTGAACTGGAAAAGAACAGAGAAAATGCTGATTTCTGCGGTGTATGGCTGAACAATCCGGCCCCGGCAGACTGCATTGAAGCCGCACCGCTCCTGTTTGCCGATCTGCAGAAATACCGTCACATCCTGAGTGCTGAAGAACAGAAAGAAAAAATGGCGGATTATGTCAGACAGCTTCCGCCTGAAGAAACGATTGTCTACTGCAACGGATGTGAAAAAGGACTCAGACTCGGCGGCGGAAA
>JAUNEN010000062.1:0-15055 GCA_030525525.1 Erysipelotrichaceae bacterium | reverse complement strand
AAACGATTGTCTACTGCAACGGATGTGAAAAAGGACTCAGACTCGGCGGCGGAAAACCGGTTCATATGATCGAGCTGCTGTTTTGTGATAATCAGACTGTCTGCCTGTAACTTTTCTTCAATCATGCTTATATGCTTTGACCTGCAGATACTTTCTGCAGGTTTTCTCTTCAGCGGAAAGAAAAAACCTTCGCATCTGCAAATGATACAAAGGTCTTTACTGATTCAGTATTTATGAGCACATCCGGACGGACGCGCTCTCTTTGATTACTGCGGCTGCTTGCCGATGTATGCCAGAATACCGCCGTCAACGTACAGAATATGTCCGTTTACGAAGTTTGAAGCATCTGATGCAAGGAATACTGCCGGTCCCTGCAGATCTTCCGGTGTTCCCCAGCGTGCTGCCGGTGTCTTGGCAACGATGAACTGGTCAAACGGATGTCTGGATCCGTCAGGCTGTCTTTCTCTGAGCGGAGCTGTCTGCGGTGTTGCGATGTAACCCGGGCCGATGCCGTTGCACTGAATATTTGCTTCACCATATTCGGAGCAGATATTTCTTGTCAGCATCTTGAGACCGCCCTTGGCTGCTGCATATGCGGATACTGTCTCACGGCCGAGTTCAGACATCATGGAACAGATGTTGATGATCTTGCCATGTCCCTTCTTGATCATTCCCGGGATAACTGCCTTGGAAACGATGAACGGAGCGTTCAGGTCAACGTCGATGACCTGGCGGAATTCAGCGGCTGTCATTTCAGTCATCGGAATTCTCTTGATGATGCCGGCGTTGTTGACAAGAATGTCGATTGTTCCGACTTCCTTTTCAATCTGTTCAACCATAGCCTGAACCTGCGCCTCATCGCAGACATTGCATACATATCCGTGAGCATCGATTCCTGCTTCCTGATATGCCTTGATTCCCATCTGTGTTTTTTCTTCGTTGATGTCGTTGAAGCAGATTGTTGCACCTGCTTTTGCGAATGCAGTTGCGATTGCAAAGCCGATACCGTAACTTGCACCTGTTACAAGAGCGACTTTTCCATCGAGTCTGAAGTCTTTAGGATCAAACATAATAACCTCTTTTCTATTTCCTTTCTCAATGATTTTCCATGTATTTCATCATAGCTTCAGCAGCCTTCTTGGCTTCTGCTGCAGCTGCGACGACAGTGTTGGAGCCGGTGACAACATCACCTGCCGCAAATACACCCGGTACGGTGCACATGCCGTTTTCATCGGTGATCAGAAGTCCCTTTTCATTTCCTTCAAGACCTGCTGTTGTCAGGATCAGCTTGTTCTTCGGAGCCTGTGAAACAGCGAGGATGACGGAATCAGCCTTGACATGGTTCAGCTCATCTTTATAGCCGATGACCTTGTCATTTTCATCGAAGATTGCGACTTTGAATACAGGTCCTTCCGGTTCAATCTTTTCGATTGCCTGGCCGAATTCAAACTGAGCGCCATCCAGTCTTGCATAATCCATTTCATGTTCGCTTGCCGCGATTCTCTTGCTTCTTGCATAGAGTGTCACATTCTGTGCACCGTGTCTCAGTGCAGTTCTTGCAACATCCATTGCCACGTTGCCCATACCGATGATCGCAACATTTTCACCGAGACTGAATGCGTCCGGAGTTGCCAGATATGAGATTCCGAAATGAACATGCGGAAGGCTTTCACCTTCAATTCCGAGTGTCTTCGGTCTCCATACACCGGTTCCGACAAAGACAGATGCATAACCGTCTCTGAACAGATTGTCGATGGTCAGAGCAGCACCGATCGCAGTGTTCGGTCTGTACTGGATGTCCAGCTGATCCATCAGCTTCTTGTATCTGTCGATGATTGACTTCGGCAGTCTGAATTCAGGAATACCGTATCTGAGCATTCCGCCGATATGATCATTGTCATCAAAGATCGTCACGTCATATCCGTTCTGCGCAAGAATCACAGCCGCAGTCAGGCCGGCAGGACCGGCGCCGAGTACCGCAACCGTCTTGCCTTTCTTTTCAGCCTTTTTAAATCTCACTCTGTCGAGATACGCATCGGAAACAAACTTCTCAATATTATAGAAATGAACCGGAGTTCCTTTTCTGCCGAGAACGCAATGACCTGCACACTGTGCCTGGTGATCGCAGACGATGGCACAGAAAACAGACATCGGATTATTTTCAAACAGCTGTTTGCCTGCATCCATGACCTTTCCTTCTTTGAATTCTGCAATGATCTGCGGAATCGGGGTGCTGATCGGGCATCCCTTCTGACACATCGGCACCTTGCACTGAAGGCAGCGATTTGCTTCATTCATGATCGATAATGCCATGATTTCCTCCTTGTGATGATCCATAAGGATCATACGAATTATGATAATTTGCCTTATTATTGTACATTCTTCCGACAGTGTTTTGGATGTACAGAACGGATAAAAAAATGGTTAGAACAGTATTATTGTAACTGTTCCCGCTTTTGCCCGCTGACAGCGGCTGCAGAATCAGTCAGGTATGACGTTGAATCAGCTTACGTTTTTTAACGGGACTGATCCCTATGCAGCAGATCTTCTGATTGAAGCGGCGACAGAAAAATGTGCATCTGAGGATTGATATGATCCCAGGGATGTATCCCGGCTGTATTGCATCTGTTATGTTCATCAGCTGAGTCATTCACCGCTCACGGGTTGTTTCCGGATAACAAACTCTTATATCCGGTCAGGTCTCATCTGTAAAATTTTTTACTGTTTTTTGTATGAAACCGGTTCCATAACCGGTTTCATGTGCTATACTCCAGTAGTAGAGCTGTAAGAATATGGCAAAAAAGAAAATCACATTCAACGATCTGGCTCGGCGGACAGGTTTTTCGAAAACGACGATTTCCCGATATTTTAATAATGTCGATTCGCTGACAGTTGAAACACAGCAGATCATAAAGAAAGCCGTCGAAGATCTGGGATACAGCGAAAACAAGCTGGCAAAGGTTCTGGCAAACGGAAGAACCGAGATTATCGGTGTTGTTGTTCCGACACTGTATATGCAGTATTATGCCGATCTGCTATCCAAACTGCTTGCCGCAGGTGAAAGCTACGGATACAAGTTCATCGTGTTCTCCAGCAACGAAGACAGAGAAGCAGAGAAACGGTATCTCTCGGAACTGATGGCATACAAAGTGGAAGGTCTGATTATGATTTCGCATGCGACTCCCTCACAGGAGCTTGCGGCACTGAAAATCCCGGTCATCACGATCGAACGTGAAGATCAGTTTGTCAACAGCGTCAATACAAATAATTATCAGGGCGGCCTGAGTGCCACACGTCATCTCGTAGAGATCGGCTGTGAAGTACTGATCCATATCAACGGCGATCTGCTGACACTCTCACCTGCATACGGACGTATACGGGGATTCCGCGAAATTGCGGAATCCAGCGGTCTGGAAAAACGCGAGTATCTGCAGCGTCTTGGCATTGAGTACCATGATATCCGTGAAAAAATGATACCGATCTTTACGGACCTCGAGAATTCCTTTCCCAGAAAGAAGAAAGGAATCTTTGTATCAAACGATACATCAGCCAACGTGCTGCTGAATCTGATCCTGCAGAAATACGGCAAACTGCCTGATGATTATAAACTGATCGGATTTGATGACTCACCGATTTCGTGGGAAGCAGCCCTGCCCTTTTCAACCATACGGCAGGACACCAGAGCGATTGCCGAGGATGCGATGGAATTGCTTGTGCGCATGATGGACGGACGGAAACAGCGGATTCCGGTGATTTCAAAAGCGCTTGTACATCATGTCATCGATACAGAACTGATCGTTCGGGAAACGACAGTGGAAAGGAAATAACAAATGAGAGAGTGGACAAGAGAAGAGCGTTATGTCGCACTGGACATGAACGATCTTGAGCGTCTCAAAACACTGCATGCACAGATTCAGAAATCCATCTGGCGCTGTGACTACCATGTGCAGACAGTGACCGGTCTGATGGGAGACACCAACGGTTTTTCTTATTTCAACGGCCGCTGGCATCTGTTCTATCAATGGTTTCCGTATGGTGCCGTACACGGCCTGAAGCACTGGTATCATGTTTCATCAGAAGATCTGATCACATGGCGCAATGAAGGTCTCGGTATCGGTCCGGGTGAAACATATGACGACAAAGGCGTATTCAGCGGAAGCGGATATCCGGAAGGAGATACGCTGTATCTTCCGTATACCGGCAACCACCGTGATGAAAACTGGGTCCGCTATCCGTATCAGCTGCTTGCCTGGATGGACAAAAACGGAAAGATCCAGAAACAGGAAGAACCTCTCTGCGGCCCGATTCCGGGATATACCGAACATCAGAGAGATCCGAAAATGTTCTATCGTGAGGAAGACGGCTGCTACTATTTCCTGATCGGTGTGCAGGATGAAAACAAAAAAGGCAAATTCCTGCTTATGCGCTCCAGACAGATCCGCAAAGGCTGGGAAGTATACGGCGAACTGAAAGTGCGCGGATATGACGATTTCGGATTCATGGTAGAATGCCCGGATCTTGAACGCGTCGGTGACAGATGGCTGCTTCTGTTCTCCCCGCAGGGACTTGAACCTAAGGGTGACGAATACCGCAACGTATACAACAATACATATTTCATCGGCGATATGGATTTCGAAAATCTCGAATTCATTCCGGACGGACCGTTCCGTGAACTGGACCGCGGCCTTGACTTCTATGCGGCACAATGTGCAGGACAGAAGATCTGGCCCGACAGAGCAGTCCTCTGTGCATGGTTCGGTGTCAGTGATTATACATATGAACCGACTGCGGAAGAAGATTACTCCGGTCTGCAGACAATGCCGCGCATCCTGACAATTGAAAACGGTGAACTGAAACAGCGTCCGGCAGATGACTGGAAGAAACTGGAAGGCGAATGCATCGGTGAATTCACAGGCAGTGCGGATACGGAAATGCCCCGCAGTGCAGTCATCGAAGTCAGAAACAGCAATGCCGCCCTTTCAATGGACCTCTATGGAGCCGCAGATCACAAAGGCTTTACGATCGATTATGATCCGGAAAGCAGATATCTGACAATTGAGCGCGGTACCATGGAAAACCAGATCAACACAGAATACGGCAGCGACCGCAGAGTCAGACTGGAAAACGGTCTGCAGGAACTCATTGTTTTCGCGGATCACAGCAGTATTGAAATCTTTGTCAATGACGGAGAGTATGTGCTGTCCTCCCGTGTCTTCCCGACCCTGTCCGAAAACAGGATCCGTCTCACACAGGATTGCGGCACAACAGTATTATTCAAGGCTGAACGCACGGTAGAAGACAACTTTGTCATCTGCCCTGCTGAGCAATAAGGGGATACGCAGCCAGGCGTACCGGAAAGGAGAATTTAACATGGCATTAGATTATCGCAAGTGTGCGGAGGAAATCTTCAGTCACCTTGGCGGAAAGGATAATATCGCTTCCGCTGCACACTGTGCAACACGACTTCGTCTTGCAATCGTGGACAACAGCAAGGTTGATGTCAAGGCGCTTGAAAACACTGAAGGGGTACAGGGTGTTTTCTCAAATGCAGGTCAGCTGCAGATCATTATCGGTACCGGTACCGTAAACAAGGTATACGATGAGTTCATTGCGGTCAGCGGCGTATCTGCAGGTTCCAAGGATGATGTAAAAGCTGCAGCTGCAGCAAACATGCCCTGGTGGAAACGCATTGTCAAAACATTAGGCGATGTATTCGTTCCGATCCTGCCGGCCATCGTCGCTGCAGGTCTTATGATGGGTCTTGTTGAGGCTCTCGGTAACGCAATTCCGACTTTCCACGACACAGCATGGTTCGGCTTCCTGGATATGGCGGCCAATACCGCATTTGCATTCCTGCCGGTTCTGGTCGCAATCAGTGCGACAAAAGTATTCGGCGGCAATGAATTCCTTGGTGCCGTAATCGGTCTGATGATGGTTCACCCGGCTCTGACAAACGGCTGGAACGCAGCCAACGGCTACGAAGTCTGGTATCTGTTCGGTCAGGGAATCAAGATCGGCGGCTATGTGCTCGGCCAGATCAACCAGCTCGGTTATCAGGGTCACGTCATTCCGGTCGTCATCTCAATCTGGCTCATGTGCAAGATTGAAAAATATCTCCATGAACATGTACCGGAAATGATCGATCTGTTCGTCACTCCGCTGGCAACAGTTCTTGTTACCGCATTGCTCACATTCATGATTATCGGACCGATCTTCTCAGGTCTTGAAACAATCGTTCTTAACGCAGCGACAAAACTCGTCGCCAACCCGATCGGTGCATGTGCAATGGGTGCCCTGTATCCGTTCACGGTTGTCATGGGTCTGCACCACATGTACAACACAATCGAACTCGGCATGCTGTCAAGTGTCGGTCTGAATACCTGGATGCCGATCGCTTCTGCTGCAAACTTCGCACAGTTCGGTGCATGTCTTGCAGTCGGTCTGAAGGCAAGAAGCCAGAGAACAAAGGCTATTGCAATCCCGTCCTCACTGTCTGCTTCCCTCGGTATCACTGAACCGGCAATCTTCGGTGTGAACATGCGTTACATGAAACCGTTTATCTGCGGTGCAATCGGCGGAGCAATCGGTTCTCTGTTCGGAGCAATCTTCGGTATCGGTGCACATGCAAACGGTGTCACAGGTATTCCGGGCTATCTGATTGTCAATAATTACTTTGGATATACAGTTCTTCTGCTCGTCGCCGGAGGTATCGCATTTGCCCTGACAATGGTTCTCTGGAAAGAAGATGAAGAAGAAGCTGCTGCACCTGCTGCAGATACAAGCGTACCGAGTGCTGATGCATTCACAACTGGAAAAGGCACAGTCACACAGCCTGTTGCCGGTAAGATCATCCCTGCATCTGAGATCGCTGATCCGGTCTTTGCGGCAGAAGGTATGGGTCCGTCAGTCGGTATTGTTCCGACCGGCGAAACAGTCTATGCACCGTTTGACGGCGAAGTCATGATGGTGTTCCCGACAAAGCACGCAATCGGTCTGACCAGCACGGACGGTATTGAAGTACTGATCCATGTCGGTATCGATACAGTCAATATGAACGGTACAGGATTCGAAGCGTTTGTAGAAGGCGGACAGAAAGTCTCCAAGGGCGACAAGCTGCTGACCTTCGACCGCGCTGAGATCAAGAAAGCCGGTTATTCCGATACAGTCATCGTTGTTCTGACAAACGGCAATGATCTGCCGGATGTAAAGAAGGCTGCCTGATTCACTGACCTGTAAGAATCCTCTTGTACCTGAATACAAGAGGATTTTTTACAGGAATATGCATTGTCATTATCTGAAAGTAAATAATTGCAGGAGTTATATGGTAAAAAAATATTTGTTCTTCGATATTGACGGAACACTCGTCGATCCAAAGACCGGTTCTGTCCCGCGCAGCGCATCGGATGCGATCCTTAAAGCTCAGGAAAACGGCTGTCTGATCTTTCTGTGTTCAGGAAGACCGTATTATGAGATCCAGGAGTCATTCGGCATCAAGCGGGACGGTGCGATCTTCTCTTCCGGTGCAGGATTTGAAATTGACGGAAAGCTCATTCTGAAACGTGTCTTCAGTCCCGACCTCGCGAAGTTTGTCATTGATAAGGCCAATGAATTCCATGTCGCATACAGTCTGCATTGCCTTTCCCGCGGATACAGTGATCCGATGTGGAGAAAGATGGTTTTTGACAGGCTTGAAGGTCTGCCCGTATCCATTGCGAACAGACTGCTGATCCATCCGGTGTTCAACTGTGGAAATCTCCCAGTCGACAAATATGCAGGAGAGGATATCTACAAGATCAATGTGCAGTATTTCCCCGGCTCAGACAAGGAAGGCTTTGTCAACGCTGTTGCGCCGGTAACCACCTTTGTGCCGATCAATTCCCAGGCAGGCAACTCTGATCTTGGATGCGAGATCTCTCCGATCGATGTAAACAAGGGAACAGGCGTTCTCATGGTCGCTACCCATTATCATGGCAGCATCTCCGATACATACGGCTTCGGCGATTCCCTGAATGATCTGGAGATGATCAGGGAATGCGGACACGGTATCGTCATGGGTAACGGTCAGGACGCAGTCAAAGCATATGCCGAATATGTAACGGCAGATGTTGATCAGGACGGTATCGCAAAAGCACTCAGCCACTATGGACTCTGCGGCTGATGTCTGCATTACATATCATCAATAATCACCGATATTATTTCTATGAATCACTCAAAAACAGAATCACATCCGGATTCTGTTTTTTATAGAATACTCAAATCTGCTGAAACACCGTTCTCTCTGAAATCAAAAACAAAAAATGGCTTTCATGCATTTACCGCATGTCAGCCTTTTTTCAATCATATTCAGCTTTTACAGTTTTCAGTCTCTGGAAATGGATCCGATTGCCCATAAAACTGTGTTCCAGACTGACTCTTCACTGAGGTCTCTTGTTTCTCTCGGTTCGCCGAGTAATACGGCTGCTTTCATAAGTGTGTTCATAATATATATACCTTCTGACTTTCGTCATTGATTCGCTTTTTTTATCTGAGCCTCTTGCTTTGGCTCTTGATTTCTGATCAGATGTTCAGGACTTTTTCCTGACAACTGTTATTATAGTCATCCGCATTTCTGAATCAATGAATCTATGAAAATTATTTTCAGAAAATTTTTAAGAAACCGTTTTCATTTGTGAAATTTCTGAAACCTCTTACAAATTGCAGCGCCAGAAACCACAGAAAAACCGGCCTTCAGAAGCCGGCAGTTCTGTATATTTTCATCAATTCGGAATCCACTCAGAAACACGTCTTTCGCTGATTTCAGTCGTCATCTGATTCATCACTGTCATCTTCATAATCATCAGAATCGTCTTCATCATCTATGTCATCATCAGGTTCATCGATATCATCCTGATCTTCATGATCTGCTTCATAAATGAATTCATAATAGTCTTCCGGATCATCAAAATAATCATCAATATCTGCCCCTTCCTGATGCAATTTCTTCATCAATTCAGAAATAGACATCTGCGACAGTTCTTCAAACGACAGTGATTCATTTTCATTCACTGCTTTTGCAATCATGGCCGCTTTGCCGAGAGATATCTGATTTTCTCTGGCCTTTTTTTCAAGGTCTGCAATTTCACCCAGCTGCTGCTCAAGAACGGTTGCCCTGCCGATCATTGCACTCAGGGAATCATTGATCTCTGCCGACAGTCTCTGCCTGATGATATCCCCCTTCTGCGTATCTCTGCATTCCATCGACAGCAATATCATGTCGTTTCCTTCATAGAGATAGCCGTTACGGATCATAGAGCCGAGAATCGCATTGACTGCAGTATCGATGTCTGTATTCCTGAGATCCATACCCTGCAGAATCCTTTCGGCATCTGCATTTTCCGCATGAACAGAAGTCACTCTTTCTTTTGAATTGATTTTCAATGTCAAAGACGGATTGACATCCATATATACAGAAGCGAATGTTGCCGCAGATACAAACCAGTTCTGAACAAAGAAGAAGATCACCGCCGCCATTGCCAGTCCCGCTCCAGGAAGCAGATTCAAAGGCTTTTTCTTTTCATGTGTACTCAAATACCATTCATTACCTTCAGCTTTGACTGCAGGCTGTTCAAAGAGATTCTCATCATATGCAGGTGTCATCTCATGAAAGCCGTCTGATATTCTTTTTTCAATTTCACTGCGATTCATTTTATGACTCCTTCCAGATTCTTTCTCAGTTTTTTAAGACCTCTGTGATATTTCGAGAGCACCGTTGCCAGCGGGATATTCAGGATTGATGCGATTTCCCGATGCTTCATACCGGATACCGCATGCAGTATGATGATCTGACTTTCTTCATCATTCAGTTCTTTCAATACCGACCGTACCGTCAGCCTTGTTTCGTGATCCTCAATGAAGCTGAGATCTTCCATATAAGTCATTTCATCCGCAGGCGTATCAATCTGCCTTCTGTTTTCTCTGAAATGCATCATGCAGAGATTTCTGACAATCGTGAAAATCCATGATTTTGCTTTGCCGTCTGCTTCATATAAATGCGCTGCAGCTCTGATTTTCAGAAAGGTATCCTGCATGATATCTTCTGCATCCGCCCTGTTTTTAACAACTGAAAGAGCATAGGCAAAAACAGCAGACGACATCTGCTCATACAGCTTCCGGAACGCGCTTTCGTCATTCTGTCCGATCTTCAGCAAAAGATCATCCATAACCTGCGCATTCATCTTTTTCTGATCCGATGCATGCAGTGACATGATATTTCCTTTCTCTTTCAATGTGATATTACATGACATTTTCTTCTTTTTGAATCTTTCGGACACCGATCAGCATATTTGCTGTGCAGCGCCATGATCCTATAGCCTTCTCCTTCTGCCAATACAATGCCGATGCAGACTGTTTTATTGCGGAAAATCTGATTTTTTCAAAAAAGAAAACCGGCAGAAGCCGGTGTGAATGACAGCGATACGTTTGTTATGACATCAGCTTTTCAAGCTCAGCCGATGTCCTGCGGTATCTGTATATACCGACTGCAAGCATCGGCAGACTGCAAGCGAGCAGAATCCAGGCAATCGGTCTTGTCCAGGCAAAATCGAAAACCTTCAGAATTGCAATGCCTGCCGACAGCATACCGATAAATGTTCTGACATATGCAAGAAATGTTCTTTCATTGGCGAGTTTTGTTCTGTCAAGTGCGAGTCTGTCGCTCATTGACAATGTACGTTCTGTATGAGTTTCCATAATGATTTCCTTTACCATCAAATCATAACAGAACAATCGTTTATACAGGACACCATTCTCAAAAAGAAAAGAGATCAGTCTTTCTGAAGATTAACACCCCGGAAACACAAGCCTTTTGCTTGTCTGGGAAATCTATCAGGCGTCCGGCAGCTTACCGGGTCCATGGGCCGTTTTACCGGTATCTGCATCGGTATATGGCCTCTTGTATACTCTGTATACGCAAAAAGGCCGCTTCACACATGAAAGTGCGGGCGGCCGTAAAGGAGGCTGCAAAACGATCACATGATCAATCTTGCAAGTCACGCATCAATTGACGCATGACACACATATATGCCAGGGATTAAAGACCGAAGTAACGCTTTGCGTTTGTATAGCTGATGCCTTCGACAATCTTCTTGAGGGAAGCATCGTTGTTCGGATATTCTCCGTTTTCAACCCAGTTGCCTACCATGTTGCACATAATGCGTCTGAAATAGTCGTGACGTGCATAGGAGAGGAAGGAACGGGAGTCTGTGAGCATACCGACAAAGTTGCCGAGCAGGCCAAGATTAGCCAGAGCTCTCATCTGATCTTCCATGCCGCTCTTTGTGTCATTGAACCACCAAGCGGAGCCAAGCTGAATCTTACCCGGAACTTCATCACTCTGGAAGCATCCCAGCAGTGTGCCGAGCAGTTCGTTGTCAACCGGATTCAGTGAATAGAGAATGGTCTTCGGGCATTCATTTGTCAGGTCAAGTTCGGAAAGCAGATTTGCGATGTCTTCGCCGCAGCTGTTTGTTGCGATCATATCGAAACCGGTATCCGGTCCGAGTCTGCGGTACATACGCTCATTTGCATTTCTGTGGCAGGAATAGTGCAGCTGCATTGCAATGTTCAGGCGGTGATATGCCTTGCCCAGAGCAATCAGAACTGCTGTCTGATATTCTTCTGCTTCTTCGAGAGTGATTGCTTCACCCTTCATGACCTTGCAGTAGGAAGCGTTGATCTTTGCCATGTCAGCCTTGCGGAACGGAATGTAATCCAGACCGTGGTCGCTTGCACGGCAGCCCATCTCTGCGAAGAATTCAAGACGCTGAATGAGTGCATCGATGACTTCTTCAGCAGAATTCAGGGATTCCTTGCCGACACTTGCAGCGAGCTTGCCGATGTATTCAGCGAAGCCTTCCTTGTTGATGTTGATGGCCTTGTCAGGTCTGAATGAAGGGCATACCTTGACTTCGATGGAAGGATCTTCCTTGATCTTCTGATGCCATTCAAGGGAATCAACAGGGTCATCGGTTGTGCCGATGAATGCAACATTTGACTTTTTGATCAGGCCGCGTACTGTCATGCCCGGATCATTCCTGAGCATTTCATTGCACTTGTTCCAGATCATTTCAGCGCTGTCGACTGTCAGCGGCTCTTCGATTCCGAAGTATTTGTGAAGTTCAAGGTTGCACCAGTGATACATCGGGTTGCCGATTGCCATTTCCAGTGCTTCCGTGAATTTCATGAAACGCTCAAAGTCAGGCTTGTCGCCGGTGATGTAGTCTTCCGGTGTGCCGTTGGAGCGCATGACTCTCCACTTGTAATGGTCTCCGAAGTATGTGCCGTCCGGATTCTTTCCGCCCAGCCATACCTCTGCCAGGTTGTTGAAGCGTCTGTCTTCATAGATTTCCTTCGGTGAAATGTGGCAGTGGTAGTCAACCAAAGGCATGTGATCCGCATAGTCGTGGAACAGATGCTGCGCTGTTTCCGTTTCAAGCAGGAAGTTTTTGTCCATAAATGCTTTCATTTTCTGTACCTCTTATCTCTTAATATCATAATTCATATTCATCAGATTCCGGATCGATTCGACATCGTCGATGATGTTTCCGTCACCGTGAATCGTATGCTTGATGACACTTGACGCAACCGCGAAATTGATCATATCCATCGGTTTGTAGTTATTCATCATCGCATAGATCAGGCCGCTGGCAAACGCATCGCCGCCGCCGACTCTGTCCAGAATATTGAATGTGAACATCTTACTCTCAAATGTGTGGCCCTGATACCACATATATGCCATCAGACTGTTTTCGCTTCCCGAATAAGCATAGCGGACGTGGCGGGCAATGCACTTGATGTTCGGATACTTCTCAACAAACGCCTGGAATACTTCATCCTGTGCTTCATAGCTCGGATGCATGGACAGACCGTCTTTGACATCGCCTTTTGAAGGATCACTGTCATCCTTGTAGAGATGATACGGTTCAATTCCGAACAGCACATCCACATAAGGAAGACACTGTGTGCAGTAGTCACGTGCTTCTTCCCAGCTCCATAACATGGATCTGAAGTTGCCGTCAAAGCTGACTGTCAGTCCCTTCTCTTTCGCTGTTTTCATGAGTCTCAGAATAAACTCGGCGCAGCTTGCGCTTAAAGCGGGTGTGATTCCGGACAGATGCAGCCAGTCATATCCTTCAAGCAGCTCATTCTCGTCAATCGTTGAGAAATCGAATTCGGAGATTGCGCTGTGCTTGCGGTCATAGGTCACTCTGGACGGACGGATTCCGTATCCGGTTTCCAGATAATAGACGCCCATTCTGTTGGTCGGTGTCTGCTCGGGAGTCGAGAGAATCACCGGTGTGCAGTGGACATCATTGCTTCGCAGCATTCTGACTGCACTCTTTCCCAGTGAGTTGTCAGGAACAACCGAGAAGAATGTGCTGTCAACTTTCAGGTTGGCAAGAGCGAGGGCAATGTTTGCTTCACTGCCGCCGTAGCTGATCTCAAAGGTGGTCGCAACACGGATTTTGTCATAATTCGGCGGTGTCAGTCTCATCATGACTTCACCGAATGTGATGAATTTCTTTCCGGGATGCGTGCTCAGTAAAGGATTATGATGTTCCATAACCTCTGTCTCCTTCTGATTCTGATCAGCGCTGGATACGTCCGGATCCATCGCCGCCGGCGAGCTTTTCAACCTCTGATACAGTCATCATGTTGTAGTCGCCTTCGATTGTGTGCTTGAGTGCGGATGCCGCTACTGCAAATTCAACTGCCGCCTGGGTGTCCTTGCCGCTTAAAAGAGCATAGATCAGGCCGCCGCCGAAGCTGTCGCCGCCGCCGACTCTGTCGATGATGCGCAGTTCATATTTCCTGGAGAAGCAGTATTCATCGCTTGCGACATCATACAGCATTGCGCTCCATCCGTTGTCGGATGCACTGTGGCTTTCACGCAGAGTGATCGCCACCTTTTCAAAACCGAATTTGTCGGCAAGCTGCTTGGCAACTGACTTGTAGCCTTCATGGTTCAGCTGGCCGCCGTAGATATTGGTTGCTTCTGCTTCAATTCCGAAGACATCCTTGGCATCTTCTTCATTGGAAATGCAGACATCCACATACTGGCAGAGATCGCTCATCACAGCTCTTGCCTGTTCACGTGTCCATAATTTGCCGCGGTAGTTGAGATCGCAGGAAATCTTGATTCCCTTTGCCTTGGCCGCAATGCACGCCTGGCGTGTGATTTCAACAACATTTTCACCGAGCGCCGGTGTGATGCCGGTGAAGTGGAACCAGTCAGCTCCTTCCAGAATGCTGTCCCAGTCGAAATCTTCCGGTTTTGCAAGCTGGATTGCACTGTTTGCACGGTCATAGATGCAGACACTTCCGCGCTGGGAAGCACCCTTTTCGTTGTAATAAATACCTACTCTGTCGCCACCGCGCACAATCTTAGTTGTATCAACGCCGTATCTGCGCAGACTGTTGATCGCAGCCTGGCCGATTGCGTGCTCCGGCAGCTTTGTAACAAATGCCGCATCAATGCCGTAATTTGCAAGGGAAACAGCTACGTTTGCCTCACCGCCGCCGAATGTGAATTCCAGTGCGTTTGTCTGAACGAAACGTTCGTAGTTAAAAGGCTGTAAACGAACCATCAGTTCGCCGAATGTAACAACTCTTGTCATAAATTAACCTCTGAGTCTGTATTGTTATGATCTGTCAGAACAGATCGGATTCATATTGTTATTAATGCTGTACTGATTGCAATTCTTGCAGTCTTTTTTCAGCCTGCATCTCAGAGCTCGTTATAGAGATTCTGAAGATACAGTCTGGACTGTACCGCATTGTCATTTGATGTGTTTTCCAGTGTTGCCTGGATGAAAGGCTTTCTTTCCTTCATGAATTTCAGGATCTGTCTGTAATCCATCATGCCGGTGCCGGCCGCAATGGACTTCAGATCATCGCCTTATATGGGATGATTATGCAGAGAAGATCCATGAAGACGGCAAGGAATTCAATACATTCAGAATCTGGACAGCTGCTGTTGTCAGCGATCACGTGACCATGGAGGATCTATGCATCATCA
>JAUNEN010000061.1 GCA_030525525.1 Erysipelotrichaceae bacterium | reverse complement strand
GTAACAGATGATATTCAACAATTGAGGAATGTCCATATTATTGGGCAAACAATTTACCAATGTCCAGAATATGGGTCAATCCCTAAATAAATGTCCTTGACATGGGGAGTACTTCAAACCATCCAGTTTTCGGCTTTTTTTCGGCCGAAAATAGGTGAATACACTTCATCCCTTTGTCCCCCTACCCCCTCGTTTATCCTTTTTCCTGTGCTTTGGCTTATCCTTTTGGAGTTTGTATTTTTAATGCATGTTTCTGCAAGGCTTACTGCCGCATCCGCGGCCGATCAATCCTCTTTTCCGTCTCGTCTTTTCAGCCAGTCCTTTTCCCAAAAATGTCTTGTTTATCAGCATTTTTTGAGCTTTCTTTTCCTGATTCAACCTGCTTCCGCAGGCAAATAGAAAAGGCCCTGCTATATGTGCAAGGCCTCTTGGTTCGTGCTTATTTATTTCCTTTTTTCCGTTTTTCTTTTTTGGAAAAAGATAATTTTGAGCGCAGATTTTTGGATAGTTTTGGGTGGAGATTGATAGTATCTCACTCCCACTCGATTGTTCCGGAAGGTTTCGGTGTCAGGTCATACAGAACTCTGTTGACACCCTTGACTTCAGTTGTGATTCTCTTGGTGATGTGTCTTAAGAGATCATAAGGGATTTCTTCGATGCTTGCTTCGATTGCATCGGTTGTATTGACTGCACGGATAACAACAAACCAGTCAAATGTTCTCTTTCCGTCCTTGATTCCGGTGCTCTTGAAATCAGGAACGATTGTGAAGTACTGCCATACTTTTCCGGCAAGACCGTTTTTAGCGAATTCTTCTCTCAGAATTGCGTCTGATTCACGGACTGCTTCAAGTCTGTCTCTTGTGATTGCACCGGGTGTTCTGACTGCCAGACCGGGTCCTGGGAACGGCTGTCTGTCAACCATATTTTCAGGCAGACCGAGAGCACGGCCGACAACTCTGACTTCATCCTTGTAGAGCAGCTTGACCGGTTCAACCAGTTCCATTTCCATTTCTTCAGGCAGACCGCCGACGTTGTGGTGAGCCTTGATACCCTTCTCGCTTTCGAGAATATCAGGATAGATTGTTCCCTGACCGAGGAAGTGAATGCCTGTCAGCTTTGCAGCTTCCTCATCAAACACCTTGATGAATTCTTCACCGATGATATGTCTCTTTTCTTCCGGATCGGTAACTCCTGCCACCTTGTCAATAAATCTGTCAGCCGCATCGACATAGATGAGATTTGCATTCATCTGATTACGGAAAACTTCGATAACCTGTTCAGGTTCACCCTTTCTCAGGAAACCGTGATTGACATGTACACAGACAAGATTTCTTCCGATTGCCTTGATCAGAAGTGCTGCTACGACTGATGAATCAACGCCGCCGGAAAGCGCAAGAAGCACCTTGCCGTCTTTGACCTGTTCTCTGACTGCTGCGACCTGTTCTTCAATGAACTTTTCCGCAAGCTCAGGTGTTGTAATTCTTTCCATTGTTTCGGGACGTACGTTGCTGTTATCCATATGCTATTCCTCCTGTTTCCTTCAGTATATTCTGCTGTGGAACCATGTTTGTCAACAAAAATATTTGAGAAATTTCACCGATCACTGATCTTCTTTTTTCATGAATGCAAAGATTTCGTCTTTACGCTTTTCCATATCCGCATATCCGAGGTTATAGAGCTGCAGACATTTTTCACGGTCGCCCTTGAAACGGCTGACTTTGACTGTTTCAGTCGGATACATCAGGATTGCTTTATTCTCAGCGACCATGTCGTTGATCAGCTTCATCTGCTTGTAATAATTGATGTGTCTGACCTGGTAATCCTTTTCTACCTGGGGGTATTCCTTATACATTCTCTTCATCAAGAAGCGGATGAACTTTGATGCAGGTTTGCGCACGAAGTCTGCCGGTTTTGTTGTAATGACAAAAACCTTTGTGCATCCTTTTTCAACAGCTCTCTCAATCGGAATCATCTTTGTAATGCCGCCATCCAGCAGCTTTCTTCCGTTATATTCAACTGTTTCAGCCGCAACCGGCAGAGCACATGTCGCTCTTAAGAGTACAAGGTCGGGATCCATATCCTTCGGTGTAAACCAGACTGTCTCACCGCGGTCCAGATCATATGCGCCGACTTCCATATCGGGATTGGCATCGATCAGAGGCTGTGTGCTCATTCTCTCGACTCCTCTCAGATATTTCGTGAAGATCATTTCATAATCCACATAGTGGCCGCAATGACGCATTGCCCCGAAACCTGTCATATTCGGATCGCATGCATATTGGGTTGACATATTTTTGGCAATACCGGGCTTTCCCATCAGAAAGCAGCTGAGATAGACAGCGCCGCTCGAAATGCCTGCGCTGTAATCAAAATGAATGCCGTTGTCATAAAGCCAGCTGAGACAGCCTGCCGTGTAAGCTCCGCGGACACCGCCGCCTTCAAGCACAAGTCCGATTCTTTCCATATGTAATACTTCCTTTCTCGTTTTATACAAGCGGTACGAACAGATTCAGCACCGCTCTGAAGAGTCTCACAGGTATTCTTGTACGGGCAAGATCCTCTTCCGTAATCAATTGGGAAACCTTCAGAGAGTTTTCAAAATCCTGCTTCATGGCGATAATCTGATCGGTATGCGTCATGAGAATTCCGTTTTCAAAGTGAAGGTAGTAGCTTCTGTAATCCATATTCACTGTTCCGGCAATTGCCAGACGGTCATCTGAAACAAATGTCTTCGAGTGATTGAATCCCGGTGTAAATTCATAGATCTTAACACCCGCCTTGATCAGCTGTGCATAATTTGCTTTGGTAATCTGATTGACGAAGATCTTGTCAGGAATATGCGGCACAAGGATTCTGACATCAACCCCGCTCTTTGCGCTTAAGCATAAAGCATTCTTGATCGTATCGTTGGGAATCAGATAGGGTGTGTTGATATAAAGATAATCTCTTGCATGAGTAATCATCAGCAGATGAATATTCATTGACACAGCTTCATCATCATTGGGTGAATCACTGTAAGGCTGATAGAAACCGCCGTCTCCGGTCAGCTCGCAGGGCAGCCTGTAGCGGTTGTATTCCACCGCATTCTTTCCCCGCTCATAGCTGAGCATTCCGAGAAACATCACCGTAAAGGACCACACCGCTTCACCTTTGATCATGATTGCAGAATCACGCCAGTAACCGAAGCGCTTGATTCTGTTGACATACTCATCCGCCAGATTCAGTCCGCCGGTAAATGCGACGTTGTTGTCGATGACCGTGATCTTGCGGTGGGTACGGTTGTTCATCTGCACAATGAAGGCAGGTCTGACATGATTGAAGCGGTAGGTTTCAATCCCGTATGAGGCAAGTGTTCTGTCATAATGCCATGGCATTGTGATGGAACCGAAGTCATCATAGATCACCTTGACTTCAACGCCTTCTTTGACTTTCTGTTTCAGTATTTCAATCACTTCATCAAGCACCGATCCTTCATCGATGATGAAGAATTCAATGAAAATGAAATGCCTTGCTTTCTTCAGTTCTTCCAGATAAACCGGCAGCCATTCTTCACCGCTGCCGAAATATGTGCTGCTGGTATTCCTGTAAACCGGATAGCCGCAGTTGAGTGCGCCATAGGCTGCCACATTGACCAGATCCGGATCCATGGCAGGCGTATCCCTCAGAAGACCTTCATCCATAGTCAGAAGGCTCATCATCTCCTGATTTGCCCGGGTTGTCCCGTTTCGCAGCTTCTTCGGCATCCTTCTGTTTGCGGCAAGCAGATACAAAGGAACGCCAACGACCGGCAAAGCAAGCAGGGCAATGCACCAGGCAATCTTGAATGACTGATCCGCCTGTCTGTTGATGCAGTGCAGGGTCAGTATGATCGAGAGCACATTGATCACAGGCATGATTTCCCAGGCAACCGCATAGCGCCAGATGAGCGCAATAAACAGCACCAGCTGCAGCAATACCAGCGGGCCAACGATCATCATTCTTCCGGTCAATACCTTTAACAATCTACGCATAGGAGTATTATATCAGAAGGTTTCAGAGATCATAGTGATAGATATTCTTAACTGTTTCGCCCCGTTTGTACAGCCAGTGCCAGTGCGGCACATTGACTGTTTCAATCAGTTCGCCGCCCAGTTTTTCCAGCGTTTTGAGGGAAGCGATGTTGTCAGGCGAACACGTCATGATGATCTCTGTAAAGCCATGTTCTTCCTTTGCAGTCTGCAACAGCATCTTCGCAGCCTCATAGGCATAGCCGTGTCCCCGCCATTTCTCATAAATCCGATAGCCGATATTGCCGGCATAATAAAGCTCTTCATTCATTCCGAGCCGGATGTCGCATTCACCGATCTTCTGATCAGAACCATGAAGATAGATGCCGTAGATATCGGAAGGCACAAAACTGTTTGAAAATGACGGCTCACGCCTGCTTTCCTGTATCAGATCAACGATATTTCCTTCGATTACCTTGTTTTTCCGGAACCATCCAAATAACATTTCTGTCCTACCCTTCCGATTCCATCATACACCAAAACAAAAACAGCGGAATCAATCCGCTGTTTTCCGGATAATATCAAGATAGATGTTTTTCAGTTCTTCCTTCTGTGCATCATTCATCTGGCTCTCTTCATTTTCAATCGTAAAGCCATCGACCAGTGCAACATGGTGGCCGGTGATCTCTCCGTTTTTGATGCCGAGAATCAACGGCACGAAGAATGACTTGCCGCCGTCTTCATCTTCAATGAGAGCTTCATCCACATAGCCCATCAGTTCATCAAACTCTTTGCGTGTCGGCTGGAAAACACCGTAGACATCCACATAGTAAACCGAAACGCCTGTTTCAAGAGCTGCTTCATTAAGCATCGGAACTGCTCTTTCGCAGAATGGACAGTTGTCATATCCGAAATAAAGAATGCCGCTGCCCTTTTCCGAGAACAGTCTGAGTGATTCTGTAAACGTGATCTCCTGAAAGTCTGCGATCTCATTGCCGATCCACTCATAAACCGTCATAATTGCCGGTTCGCTGTAGATGTCAACCGGATTGGTGATCGTGACTTTCTCAGTTTCCTGCTTTGCACATCCGCATAACAGAAGACACAGGCTTAACAGCAGGGCTGATAACTTTTTCATTGCTTTGACTTTGACCATATGCCCACAAGTATAGCACTGTCAAAGAAATCAGTCTAACCGGATCAGTTCTGTATCCTGATACATGGCATCGATCTTCGCCTTGGTCGCAAGTCCTTTTGAATAGGCTGTCGCCGATCCGCAGGAGGCACCGAAGCGGAAGGAGTCAACCGCATCGCGTGAGCGCAGATAGGACATTAAGAAGCCTGCAATCATGGAGTCACCGGTACCGACTGTGTTGACTGCCTTGTCATGCTGGAGGATTTCCGTTCTGTATGTGCCTTCATCACATGCCAGAATTCCTTCTCTGCCATGATACAGAATCAATACATTGGAAACACCTTCCTCATGAAGCTTTTTCGCTGTCTCTGCTGTATCTTCAATCGAGTCAACCTTCATATCCATCATTTCACCCAGCTCTGTGGAGGTTGTCTTGATCATGAAGGGCTTGTACTTCAGCATCTTCTTCATTAAATCAATGTTGGTATCCATGATGACTTTGACTTTGTTTTCAATCAGCCTGGCAAGCATCTCTTCGACATCATCTTCAAGATATTCAGGTGTCACTCCGGCTAATACAAAGTAATCACCTTCTGCCAGACGTTCTGCCTTGGCAGCCAGATTCTTCATGTCTCCGTCAGTAATGTAAGGACCTGCCGCATTCATGTTGGTATGCTGTTCGGCATGGCATTTGACATTGATTCTTGTGTGACCGTTGATATAGGTGAAGTTGGGAATGATGTGATCATATTTTGCAAGCAGCGAAATGTAGAAGTCCTTGGTGAAGCCGCCGATGAAGCCGAGCGCACGGGAAGGAATGCCGAGGTTGTTCAGAACGATTGAAACATTGATTCCCTTTCCGCCTGCTTCATAGTATTCAAGATTGGAACGGTTGTTGCGGCTGCCGGCCTTGATCGGACCGTCAAATTCCATGTAGTAATCAAGAGATGGATTCAGAGTACATGTAAAAATCATTTTAAGCCTCCCCAGCTACCAGCTGTACAATATTCAGAATCACTGTGCGGGCTTCTTCAAGCTCATCGACAACACAGTATTCATAACGTCCGTGGAAGTTTCCTCCGCCTGCGCCAAGATTCGGACACGGCAGTCCTCTGAAGGAAAGCTGTGCCCCATCCGTACCGCCTCTGACCGGCTCATGGACAATCTCATAGCCGAGCATGCCGATTGCCTTGCGTGCATATTCGGATACTTCCGGGTACTGATCAAGGATTTCTTTCATATTCCGGTAGGAATCACGGAATGTCACGGAAGCGACCTCTGTGCCGTATTTTGCATTGATGAAGTCAGCTGCCTGTCTCATCACTTCTTTTTTGTCTTCCAGCTTTGAAAGATCATGATCACGGATGATGTATTCAAGAACTGCCTCTTCGCAATCACCTTTCATATTGTGCAGATGGATAAATCCTTCTCTGCCTTCCGTATGGGCGGGAATCATATGAGCAGGCAGTGAGCATGCATATTCGCTTGCCGCCAGAGCCGCATTGATCATTCTGTCCTTGGCTTCGCCCGGATGAATGGAGAAGCCTTTGAATGTCGCAACTGCACTTGCCGCATTGAATGTTTCGTCAGAAAGCTCTCTGACCGTGCCGCCGTCCATCGTATAGGCAAAATCAGCTCCGAATTTTTCGATATCGAAGTATTTCGGACCGTTTCCGATTTCTTCATCCGGCGTAAATGCAACTGCGATTTCACCGTGCTTCACTTCGGGATGTTCCTTCAGATAAACAAGTGCTTCCATGATGCATGTGATGCCTGCCTTGTCATCCGCGCCAAGAAGGGTATTGCCGTCTGTGACCATGAGTCTTTTTCCTTTGAGTTCTCTCATCCAGGGGAAGCTGTCCATCTTCATGACAACATTCTCATTTAAGATAATGTCATTGCCGTCAAAGTCTTCAATGATACGCGGTTTCACATCCTTGCCTGAGAAGTCAGGTGCCGTGTCCATATGTGCAATGAATCCGACTGTCTTGACTTTATGATCAAGATTTCCGGGAAGCTTTGCATAAACATAGCAATGTTCATCAAGTGAAACATCCTCAAGTCCGAGTTCTTCCAGTTCCTGCTTCAGAACCTTTGCCAGATCAAATTGTTTTTCTGTGGAAGGTGTCACATCCTCATTTGCCGGATCAGACTGTGTGTCGATCTGACAGTAGCGGATCAGTCTTTCTGCTGCGCCCATATTTATTTGTCCTCCTCCAGGGTCATCGCCGAGAATGTGCAGTCAAAATACGAATTCTTCGGCGAACATGCATATATTCCGATTTTCAGTTTCCGGTCCGGATGATTCAGCTGAAACTCTCTGAAATCCGACCACCTTTTTCCGGCAAAGCTGTATTGAATGCGTACAGCCCCGCCCCGGTACCAGATTCTGTAAAACATCTTGTTGATGGCTGAACCGATATCACGTGAATTGATGTCGCCGATGCCGCCATGATAGACAATGCATCTAAGCTTCATTTTTTCATCATCGTGATATTCGGTGCCGATGATCATTTTCCGGTGATCTCCTTCATAAAGGATAAAGCCGCACTGATCAAAGGAATAGCGGTAATCGAAATCCACACGGGCTGAAAAACAGAAGCTGCCTTTGGGCATGATGGAGAGTTCCACCGCTTCCGCACTTCCCCCGGCCGGCCTCAGATCGGTAAACGGTTCTGTTTCGATCATCAGCTTGTCAGAAGATAAAATATAGAGTTCGGGCTGTGTCACCCAGATCAGTTGTCTTGGATCAATCCGTCGTTTCATGTGATTACCTGTCAATGCGTTTATGAATTCATATCATGAATGATATGAGAAGGTGATTGTTTTTCTTAAGATCATGCATTGCGGAATGTATGTTCATACTGCATTCCGTTCTGCACTTTTTCCAGAACTTCATCGCTTACCGTCTTCTTCAGAATGTGGCGGGCAAACTCGATTGTCGCTCCCATTCCTCTGCCGGTGATCAGATTGTCGTCCGTGACAGCCAGTTCATTCTGATATTCCCCACCGAAGGCGTCTTCGTTGAAATCCGGGAAACATGTATACTTCTTTCCTTTCAGAATGCCCATATGGCCGAGAATGGACGGCGCAGCGCAGATTGCACAGGTCAGCTTGCCTTGTGCATAGTGCTCTGCAAACATCTGTTTGAGCGGTTCGCACGCTTCAAGATTCATGGTGCCTCTTTTGCCGCCGGGCATGATGAGCACGTCATAATCCTTCGCATCGAAATCTCTGAACAGTCTGTCCGCATGCAGTCTGACGCCATGCGATGTAGTGACTTCATCTCTGTCATTCATTGAAATTGTATCGATGTCCAGTGATGCTCTTCTGAGCATGTCGACTGTGATCAGACCTTCGCAGGTCTCAAATCCATCAGCCAGAAATATTGCAATTTTCATATTCTTCCTCTTTGTACTGACAGTATATCATTTTCACAACTTTTAAAGAATCTTACTCATCTGAATCACTTCACATTCGCTGATCACTTCATCATGATCAAG
Source organism: Erysipelotrichaceae bacterium (assembly GCA_030525525.1). Taxonomy (GTDB): domain Bacteria; phylum Bacillota_I; class Bacilli_A; order Erysipelotrichales; family Erysipelotrichaceae; genus Bulleidia. The sequence goes on along the minus strand of JAUNEN010000061.1, from coordinate 11,020 downwards.
CCCTCTTTCTTCATATTCCGCCTCACCGGACTGATTGTCATAAGGATCAATCCGCCAGTGTTTTTTCGGCGGATCGAATTCTTTCAGAATGCCATGGTTGGCAGCCATGCGGAAGGGATCGAGATTGCCGAAATAGAAGTCATGTCTTTCGTAAGCATTTGCTCTGTAAGCTGAGCCGCCGAATGAGCAGTCCGCAAACATCCAGCCCCACGGTTCAATGTAAAACATTGCCCAGTCATGATTGCCGGCCGATTCAGGTGTGACATATTTTCCGCTCTGCCACTTTGCCGGAATCCCTGCACTCAAGCATAACGCTATGAACAATAATGCCTGCACACCGCAGTCACCTCTCAGTCTTGAGATACAGTAATCAGGAATCATGCCGAGTGTGATGTACTGGCGCATGAACGAATAGGTCACGTGTTCCGTCACAAAGTCATAGAATCTTCTGGCAATGATCAGCCGGTTGGTCTCATTTCCGGCAAGTTCATGTGCCAGTTTCTTCACCGCATCGCTGACAAGAAAGTCATAATCAGCCTGATCAACGGAAACAGATGAATAAGTCATCGCTTCTTCCGGCTGCGGATTCACATAATTCACGGAAGATACATATTCATATTCAATTGAGAACGGACGGTTTTCTTTAAGATCCGCTTCAAAGCAGACAGTCCTTGCATGATGATGTGCATCGCTGATATATGCATTCTCAGGATCTGTCTTCAGAATTCTGATCTCTTTCATATTCATGCATTCCGAAACAACCGGAAGATGAATTCTGACTTTGCCCGGTCTGAATGCTTCATCTTTGATTCTGAAGGTATGACGCAAACGAATGCGCCAGGCGGCAGAGCCGTTTGCCTTCATATCGGCAATGTTCTGATTGAGAAGATCTGCATTTCCGCGTTTTTCATGAGCACGCCCGGCAATTTCAGGAAAAACCTTTTTCAATGACGCAAAGAATCTTTCCTGAAGATGAACCTTGCCGTTTACCATATACCAGTCGGCATCTCCCCGATCCATATAGTATTCAAGTTCCTCCATCGTGAAATCAGGAATCTCTTTCTGAATCATGCGGAGTGCATCATTGATTTCATATGGATATTCATCCGGCAGACGGCGTATGACTTCTTTTTCAAGAAGCAGGCGTTCTTTCATTGATTCCGGTGTTTTTGCGTCATGCAGTCGGATTTCAATCAGTCTTTCTGCTCTTTCAAAATCACCGGACAGCTTTGCCTTCTCAATGTCCTCACAGAGTGTGAGCGGCAGATATTTCATTTTCGCAAGCATAGATCACCTTCGTATTGTCTTTCCTATATTATGCTGTCTGCGCACCAAAAAGGGAACCTCACCAAGGTCCCCTTTTTATTTTGTCTGTAGCCTTTCCGCTGATTCTTAAGCCTATTCTCGATCAGCTGCGCGCATTTGCTGATCTTACAGATTTCTCACTTTTTTATTTTTGAGTTTTAATCAGTTCCTTTTCTGTTGTCTGCGGTTTTTGAATTTTCACTCTGAATTTTCAAATCTTCCGCTTTCAATTACTTGTGATCTGATCATCTCGGCAACTTTGCCCTACTCTCTTCAGAATTTTCTTTTGAACTCTCTGATTCATTCATTTTTTTCTTAAACTTTTATTCTGCTGTTTTTTTCAGTTCTTTCTGATTTTTCTTTTTCAGTTTTTCTGAACTTTACCCTTTTTCTTTTTTACAGCTTTTTTATGTTTCTTATTATTTTATTTTTGCTGTTTTGCGTTTTTTCAGGATTTTCTCTTTTTTATGAGTTTTTCCTTTTTTTCATTTTTTGTCTCTGGGGATTTTTTCTTCGTTCTTTTTTTTGACTGATTTTCAGCTTTTATTCTGTTTTGATGAATGATTCATTTTCCGTTCATCTGGATCATCTTTGAATCCTGATTGTTTTGATTCTCAGCGATCTTTTTAACCTGACCTTTCGGTTTCGGTGTATGGAAAGATTCCTTTGATTTCCGGTTTTTTCGACTAGTGTTTCTTCAGGCTTTTGTTTCTGCTCGGGCTGCAGACTTCATCCGATTTAAGTAGAGAAAAATGAAATCCGCTTTCTCTTTTTTCCTTTCTGATTATGTGTTTCTTTTTCTTTGTACTCTTAATATACTTATCAGAAAATGCAAAAACAGTCTTTTTTTCAAATTTTATTTCTGCTATATTTACTTTGTTGAGGCTTAGTGCCTTTTTTTATATGCATTCATAGGTCTTGGAGGTAAAACCGAAGACCTTTTTTTAACAAAAAGAGAATATGCATCGCTGTCATATTCTCTTCATTCATTACTCTGCTTCGCTTTCGATCTTGCCGAGCTCTCTAGCATGTCTTCTGCGGTCAAGAGCTGTCAGATACTTTTTACGGATGCGGATGTCGGTCGGCGTAATCTCAACCAGCTCGTCATCATTGATGAATTCAATGGCACCTTCAAGTGTCAGGATGCGCGGCGGTACGAGCTTCATCGCTTCATCGTTTCCGGTGGAACGGACAGCAGTCATCTTCTTGTTCTTGATCGGGTTGACTGCCATATCCATATTCTTCGCGGAAACACCGATGATCATTCCTTCATAGACAGGTGTCTGGGCACCGATGAACAGCTGACCTCTTTCCTGAATATTCCAGAGTGCATAGGTCATGGCACCGCCTGTTTCTGTGGAAATCAATGCGCCGTTTTCACGCTGCGGGATATCTCCCTTGAACGGTTCATAATCTGCCAGGCGCTGCACCATTGTACCTTCGCCATGGGTCATATTGATGAAGTCGGAACGGAAGCCGATGAGACCTCTCGTCGGACATGTATATGTGATTCTTGTATAGGTTCCGATATCTTCCATGTTCTGCAGCATGCCTTTTCTGACATTGAGCGAGCTGATGACAGAACCGCTGTATTCAGTCGGTACATCGATCACAACTTCTTCAACCGGTTCGCATGTAACACCGTCAATCTTCTTGAGAATGACTTCAGGTCTTGATACGGCAACTTCATAGCCTTCACGTCTCATCTGCTCAAGCAGGATGGTCAGATGCAGTTCGCCTCTGCCGGAAACCTTGAATGTATCGGTAGAGTCGGTTTCTTCAACTCTTAAGCCGACATTGACTTCAAGTTCCTTTTCCAGTCTTTCGCGGATATTTCTGGATGTGACATATTTACCGACTTTGCCGGCAAACGGAGAATCATTGACCATGAAGTTCATGGACAGTGTCGGTTCTTCGATCTTGATCATAGGCATCGGATCAGGCTGTCCGACCGGGCAGAGTGTATCACCGATATTGATATCGGGAATACCGGAAATCATGCAGATTTCACCGCACTGGATTTCATTGGCAGGAATTCTGGAAAGTCCCTTGTAGACAAATACCTGATTTGTCTTGCCGACATGGCTTGTGCCGTTGGCATTGCAGACTTCATACTGGGTTGCTTCATGAAGTGTTCCCTTGTAAATTCTGCCGATACCGAGTCTGCCGATATAATCATCATAAGCAAGTGCACAGATCTGCATCTGTACCGGCTCATTCATCAGATCGGGATATGCCTGGGTATGATGGATGATTGTTTCAAACAGCGGAACAATGTCAGTGTTTGTATCATCCTGTTCATAGCGGACAATGCCTTCTCTTGCGATACCGTAGAGAATCGGGAAATCGAGCTGATCGTCTGTTGCGTCAAGTTCAAGGAAGAGTTCGTAAACTTCATCGATGACCTCATTGGCACGGGCGTCATTCTTATCCATCTTATTAATAACAAGAATCGGTCTGAGTCCGCATTCGAGAGACTTCTGAAGAACGAATCTTGTCTGAGGCATCGGTCCTTCCGCCGAGTCAACCAGCAGGATGACGGTGTCGACCGTACGGATGATACGCTCAACTTCACTTGAGAAGTCGGCGTGACCCGGTGTGTCGACGATATTGATCTTATAATCCTTATAAGTCACTGAGCAGTTTTTTGAATAGATTGTGATTCCTCTTTCTCTTTCCAGATCATTGGAATCCATAATGCAGTCAATTACTTTTTCGTTATCTTTGAAGACATGGCTCTGTTTCAAAAATGCGTTGACCAGTGTTGATTTGCCTGCGTCAACATGGGCAATGACTGCGATGTTGATAATCTTCTGATAGTCCATGCTTTCACCTTCTTTTCACCCGTGAAACGGGCTTATTATAAAGGTTGAAGAAAAAAATTACAACGAAATCAACCGATATTATGAAAATAATCTGTTGACGTATACAGAAGGCATGCTATAATACTTAAGCACGCACCAGTGGTGGAATCGGCAGACACGTACGCTTGAGGGGCGTATGGGGTGACCCGTGCAAGTTCAAGTCTTGTCTGGTGCACCATGTAAGAATCCGCGAAAGCGGATTTTTTCTTTTTTCAGTCAATCATACCGTGATCTCAATTGGTTCTGAGTCTCAATTCCATTGTAAAGCCCACGCAATCAGTCGCGTGGGCTTGTTTCATATTGTATTGTTGTCTGTCTGATGCTTCCTTTTTATTGTTTTGCCGAAACCGAGATGTTTTCTTTAAGTTCTTCAAGTGTCAGCGATCCGACAATCCCTGTACGGTCAGGATCACTCAGTGAACTGCCTGCAGTCGGCTTTGCCAGCTTTCCGTCGCTTGTCTCTCTGTAAATTCCCTGCCAGGCTCCTGTCGCATGATAAACGCCGTCCATTCCGGGAATCATATGCAGGCAGTAAACAGCACGGTCGCCGATCACAGGATAATAGTAACCTTCAGCAACTTCAGCATAATATTTCTGATTGATTTCTTCATTGGTCAGATCTTTGAATACACCGGTCATATACCAGTTTCTGTCAGAAGACCCGATTTCATTCAGAAAATCTTTAATCCGCATATAGCCGCCGTTTTCAAGCAGCGTAATGTCTGTATCAGATTTCGTATCTCCGTACAATGTTTCAATGATATGAATTGTTTCAAAGGTATTGATCATGCTGGATTCCTTTGAAACAGACATTTTGAAATCTGTTACTTCTCCATAGACAATCAGATCACTGGCTTTCATAAGATCAGGTATTCCTTCATACAGATCATAATCACCATAATCACCTTCCCCGTGCGCACTTACAACAATGTCTTCTGCCGCAGGTAACTGTTTATGATCTGATTCATAATCTGCCGTACCGGAATGACAGCCACTCACAATCAGTGCACAGATACAGGCAGAAGAAAACAGTTTTGTATATTTCATAATCAATTCCTCCACAAAAACGAATGATATCTGTGAAATATTATAAACACTTCATATTATTTATATAACAAGTTAAAAAAAAAGATCATTGGATCAAATCAACTGCTTACTGCAATAAAACTATACTTATTGGGAGTATGATTTTCCCCGATCATAGGCTCAGACAGATCAATTAAGTGATTATTTGAGATTGAATCATGTAGTGTGGGCTGGTTTAAGATATCCATATTCACAACCGGGAGTTCTTTTGTATGCTGCGGATTTGACTGCAGCTTTTTATATTTTGCAGGCAGGTATCATCTCAGTCTCAATGACGGAACGGAAAAATCCGGAACCGGCATGAATTGTACCGCAGGCATGACAGTCACATTCTGTACAGATTTGCAAATAGCTGAAAAGATTCAATGAGCATCAGATGATCATGGTTTGAATTGCCGTGATCATTTTTATCTTTTTTCAAATGAAAAAGTTTTTGTTTTTTTTGCGTTCAACAGATGCAGTTATGAATGTATAAATTCAACTATAATTAAAACAATCAATACACAGAAAGGGTTTGCTATGAAAAGAATCATATCGGTCGTTCTTGCGTTTACGCTGTTCTTTCTTTCGATGCTCACTCCCCGCGCTGAAGAGCAGGTTTCAGAAGCTGAATCTGTCAGACAGAGTGAGACAAAGAGTGCACCAGAAGTGCACGGGATTAATGTTGAGTATCATACACCGGAAGAAGTCATACGATATATTGACGAGTACGGAACGTGGTTTGACAAATTAGCAGAATATGATGAAGAACCTGACTACCGCAATCCTCCGTACAGTCCCGGCAAGCTGAAGCAGGATTATCTTGAAAATGCCCTGGCTGCAGTCAATTCCGTGCGTTATATATCCGGTTTAACCTATGACATCAAGCTGGACGATACATATAACGAACTTGCTCAGGCAGCTGCACTGATCTGTATGACGAACTTTTCACTGGATCACTATCCCCCGAAACCGGAAGGAATGGATGACGAACTGTACAGGAAAGCTTACGAAGGAGCTTCACATTCCAGTCTGGGTATGGGAGCAGCTTCTCTGGAACACGCAGTTATCGACGGATGGATATATGACAGTGATGACAGTAATGTTTCCCGTGTAGGCCACAGAACCAACATGCTTGATCCTGCCATGGGAAAATGCGGGTTCGGCGAGGCAGAACTTTTCTGTGCCTTTTACACTTCTGACAAATCAAATCCGACGGACCGGACTGCCGGATTGTGGCCTGGGCTCAGTACACCCCGTTTCTTTTTTCCGGAAAGTACTGCCTGGTCTGTCAGACTGAAAGATACTGCTGATGCGTCAAAGATCCGGGTGAAATTAACATGCCTTGAAACCGGAAGAACATGGGAACTCTATCAGGGATGCACAGACGGTTATTTCAATGTCCACAGTTTTGCCGGAGCACATACAATCATATGGCAACCGTACGGCATCGACATTCTGACAGGTGACATCTATCAGGTCGAGATCACCGGACTTAACAGCGGAACCGTTTCTTATCCGGTTGAGTTCTGCGACTGGTATGATGCACCGATTGTCACATTTGAACAGAAAGAAGTCTTTGTCAAAACCGGTGACACAGTTCAGCTGAATGTTTCATTAACCGATTACGGCGGTGAGGAGAGCAAATGGCCGCTCGATGAAGTTCTCGGAGACGACAGTGAATGTTTTGATGTCAGCTATGAAGGAAATACGATTACAGTCACCGGGAAGAAAACGGGAGATGACTGGATTACAGCCCACTGTAATTTTGCGACTTCATCGACCTATGGGGACCGCTGTCATATTCATGTAGTTGATGAATATGATGCACCGGAAAGCATTGAACTGAATATCACGGAAGCCGATCTTGAAGAAAAAGAGACACTGCGCCTTTCTGCGATTCTGAAACCCTTGAGTGCAGATCCGTCAATTACCTGGACATCCGACCTTCCTGAATGTGCCGCAGTGGATACCGGCGGTCTCATCACGGCATTGAAGGCAGGTACCGCCCATATTACAGCTGAAACAGTGAACGGTCTGAAAGCAGTCTGTACCGTAAATGTTTCTCCTCATGAACACATCATTGAAACACCTGTATATGAATGGGCAGCAGACAACAGTACCGTCACCGCCTTCACCAGATGTACGGCATGCAATGAGGAGCTGACTGAAACTGTCAATACTGTCTATGAAGTGCTGAAGGAAGCGACATTGGAAGAAGAAGGCCTCGGCAAATACACAGCAGAATTCACCGGCAGTTTCTTTGAAACCCAGATAAAGGAAATTGTCATTCCCATACTGAGTGATCATTCAGCCAAATCGATTACTCTGAATATGCATTATGCCGCAATCACAATCAGAGAACCGGTGCAGTTAACGGCAGCAATCCTGCCTGCAGACTGTGAAGACAGAACTGTGAAATGGACATCATCAAATCCCGAAACCGCCATGGTGAATGACAGAGGTTTGGTCACGGGCATAAAACCCGGTGTTGCAATCATCAGGGCAGAGACAGTTAACGGATTGTCAGATGAATGCACCGTCAGAATCGTGTTTACGGATGTTGCTGACAGCAAAAGATATTATTTCGATCCTGTCTACTGGTGTGTGGATCAGGGAATCACGGTAGGCTATGGCGGAGTCGATCTCTTCTCACCTGAATATCCTGTTACAAGAGGTCAGTTTGTGACATTCCTGTACAGACTGGCAGGAAGTCCGGAGGTAACAGAAATGTCAGGATTCTCTGATGTGGATGACAGTGTATTCTATGCAAAACCGATTGCGTGGGCAGCGGCTTCCGGAATCACAACAGGCTATGCCGGCAGAAACGAATTCGGGCCGGATGACAGATGCACAAGAGAACAGATTGTTACATTCCTGTGGAGATATGCAGAATCACCGGTCCCCTCAGAATCAATCCATTTCACTGACGCAAAAGCCAATGCATATTACTTAGACGCATTATCCTGGGCGGCAGAGAAAAAGATCACACTCGGTCTCAATGACGGAACAGGAAGGTTCGGAGTCGGCATGAACTGTACCAGAGGCATGACAGTCACGTTCCTGTACAGATTTGCAAATAAATGAAAAGACTCAATGAGCATCAGATGATCACGGTTTGAATTGCCGTGATCATTTTTAATGATCCGTTTTGTGAACAGGTGATGAAACGATGTTTTCTCTTAACCCTCTTATGCGCAAATTGCGCTATACTTTCAGAAGTACACAGGAGGCTTCACATGAAACTGTTCAAAAGCAGAAACCTGATGATCGTTTACGGCATCTGTTTATTCCTGATTTTAGTCGGGACATTCTTTGATTTTAATCTCTCTTCTCTCATTGCCCGTGAAGAGAGTCTCTTCGGAAGGTTCTTCCTTATCTTCGGTCAGTTTCCGGTCATGTTATGCGGATTCACTGCCGCCGCATTGTTATTAAGATCCCTTCCCACTGAAAAAAATGAGAAGACAGTCTTCCTCGCACTGACAGCCGGCGGATTTGCCGGAGGTCTCATCGGCGTCAAGGAAGTCATCGAAAATGTCAGCGGCATCAAAATGATTCTCTGCATTCTGATTGAACTGCTGATCGCATGTGCATTGTTCTATTATGTTTACATGAGATGCGACACGTCCAATCCTGCCTTACTGAGAAGAACTGCATTGTTTATTCTCTTTACGGTACTCATCACAACGGCAGCTGTCGTCTTTGTCAAAATTCCCTGGGGCAGACCCCGCTACCGCTCAATCATCGCTGTTGAAGGTCTTGAATATCAGCCCTGGTATGTGATCGGCAAATCAGCCAGAGATGCATTTGAGGGCATCCTCGATCATGATGAATTCAAATCCTTCCCGAGCGGACATACCGCCAGCGCAACTTATATTCTGACACTCATCGCACTCAAGAATGTCATTCCCGAACTGAAGGATCAGGAAAAGACACTGATGATTGCCGGCTTTGCATGGATCATTCTGACCGCCTTTGCAAGAATCTTTGCCGGAGCCCACTTCCTGAGTGATGTCACATTCGGATTTGTGATCAGCTTCTCAATTATGCTCGGACTCGGAAAGCTTCTGAAAATCGACAGAAAAAAGAAAACAAAATAAAAAAATAACCTGAATCATTCAATGAAGAGTGACTCAGGTTTTCTTTTTCAGTCCTTATAGATCAGATAATAGAATCCCGGAATGAATAATGCACCGCCGATCAGATTGCCGATTGTTACCGGAATCAGATTGCCGAGAATCAATGCAGAGACCGACACATCCGCTCCCAGAAACATGCCGAGCGGAATATAAGTCATGTTGGCAACACTGTGTTCAAATCCCGCAAACACAAACATCATGATCGGAAACCATACGGCAAAGATTTTGCCGGTCATTTCCTTTGAGCCTGCCTGAAACCAACATGCCAGCACAACCAGAATGTTGCATAAGATTCCTTTGATCAAGGCTTCGCCAAACGGCATTGAAACCTTTGAGGAAGCAACTGCGATTGCCCTGTTCAATGCATCCCCGGCAAACAATCCGCTTTTGGCAAGCAGAAATGCAAGCAAAACGGAACCGATCAGATTTCCCAGATATACAAGGCACCAGTTTTTGAGCAGTCCCTTCACATCGATTTCCTTTTTCATGAGGGCAAGAGTCATGAGGTTGTTTCCGGTGAAGAGCTCCGCTCCGCAGAAGATGACCATCATCAGTCCGACCGGGAACAATGCAGCTCCGATGAGTTTTGAAGTGACAGATGTGTCCGATGCAGTCGCAAGCACAAACACATGGCAGCCGAATCCGATGAACATGCCTGCCAGAATGCCGAGCAGAATCATTTTGTATGCGGGAAGTGCAGCTTTGTTTTTTCCGTTGTTAATCCAGATGTTCAATATTTCCTTCGGTGAATTTGTCATATCGTTCTCCCTGATTACCAAAGGAGTGTAACACTTTTATCCATGCATGTCACACAAAAAAAGACCGGTGATTCCGGTCAGAGGACTATCTGTATCGATATGTAATGCGTCCGTTGGTCAGGTCGTACGGTGACAGCTCTACCGAAACCTTGTCGCCCTGAAGAACCTTGATATGATGCATTCTCAGTTTGCCCGCGAGCACTGCGCGAATTTCCATACCGTTTTCCAATTCAACTTTAAATGCGTTCGGCATAATGTCAGTCACAACACCGTCAATCTGAATTGCGTCTTTTCTGCTCATTCAATCACTCCTTTCCGTTTTTGTTACACGTTTCATCGTTTAAGACGACTGTATTATAGCACATGTCAGACAAAGGACTGAAAGAGAAAAAAAAGATTCAGATACGGTATAATCTAAGAAAAATGAGGTTGTGACATCATGGAGAAAAACAGAAAGATCATTTTTGCCGGAACCGTAAATGCGGCAGGCGCAAGTGTCAGAGGTCAGGGAAAAGGAATCTGTACACTGACACTGAATGGAGACAGAAAACTCACTCATCTTTCAGACATCGAATGCCGCAACGGCGGCATCATCACTTCTTTCAATGATCAATTCATCTATGCCGCAAACGAAGTCAAAGATTTCGGCGGGCTGAACGGCAGCGGCGGCGGTGTCAGTGCTTATTCGGTCAATGAAGACGGTTCACTTTCTTTCCTGAACAGCTCTATTTCCTACGGTTCAAGAACATCCTATGTCACCGTCAGTGAAAGCGGCAGATATCTGCTGGCAACCAATCACGGATCGCATTCAACCGTCACATGTTCCTATGTGCAGAATGAAAACGGTGAATGGATTCTGAAAAGAGGATTTGATGATTCTTCGATCGCA
>JAUNEN010000060.1 GCA_030525525.1 Erysipelotrichaceae bacterium | reverse complement strand
GGTGTTTCCTGTGTGCTGTAAGGCTAAGCATGATTGAAATCTGAATATTAAAAAGACCAGCACTGCTGATCTTTTCCTTAAAGATATTTCGCTGTCTTTGAGCGTTCGCATTTTTTCAGATCATCAGGGGTTCCGGCAAATACGATCATACCGCCTTCCTTGCCGCCGCCCGGTCCCATATCAACGATGTAATCCGCATTTCTGATGAGATCCATATCATGTTCAATCACAATCACGGTCGCTCCCTGATCAATCAGGCTGTCAAAGACTTTCATCAGCACTCTGACATCCAGCGGATGAAGTCCGATCGTCGGTTCATCAAATACAAAGATGCTGTCAGACTGAACCTTTCCCATTTCACCGGCCAGCTTAAGCCTCTGCGCTTCGCCACCGGATAGACCCGGTGTCTCTTCAGAGAGTTTGAGATACCCAAGCCCAAGGCCGTGAAGCGTCTGCAATCGGCTGAAGACAACTTTGAGATCATCGCATTCTGTCAATGCCTCATCAACAGTCATTTCCATTAACTGCGGCAGTGAGAGTTCATTTCCTCTGCGGCTGATCCGTCTGAATTTCTGCGCTTCCTTACTGTAGCGGGAACCTTTGCATGACGGACAGTCAATTTCAACATCGGGAAGGAACTGAACATCAAGACTGATCACACCGGTGCCGTCGCATTCCGGACATCTGAGCCTGCCGGTGTTGTAGCTGAAATCACCTGCTTTATATCCGGCTGCCTTTGCGTCCTTGAGTCTGCCGTACACTTTACGAAGTTCATCGTGCACATTGGCATAAGTGGCCACGGTAGAACGTACGTTGACGCCGATCGGCGATGCATCGATCAGTTTGATATGATGAATTCCTTCTGCTTCAACATTCACGACATGATGAGGCAGGATATGATTATTCAGCTTTGCCTGCAGAGCAGGTATCAGACTTTCAAGAATCATCGTCGTCTTGCCGCTGCCGCTGACTCCCGTCACTGCACATAAACGCCCTTTCGGGAAGGAAACCGAAAGCGGTTTGACGGTATGAATCCATCTTGTTTCCATATTGATCTCACCTTGCTCAAACATATTTTCAGGTTTGATGATCGGGCGTATTCTTTTATTCGCTTCTTTCTTCAGAAACGGACCGATCATGGATACAGGATTCTGGATTGTTTCGTCGATTGTACCTTCATTAATCACAAGCCCGCCTTTTGCGCCGGCTTCCGGCCCCATTTCAATCAGCCAGTCGGAGTGTCTGAGAATTTCAGGTTCATGATCAACCAGAATGATTGAATTCCCGTCATTCATCAGATCATCCATGACGCCTTTGAGTCCTTCGATATTGGAAGGATGCAGGCCGATGGAAGGCTCATCAAGTACATACAGCACACCGGTTGTCCGGTTGCGTACACTTCTGGCAAGCTGGGTGCGCTGTCTTTCCCCGGTCGACAGAGTTTCGGAAGCACGGTCCAGCGAAAGATATGAGAGACCGAGATCCATCAGTCTTTCTGCCTGATGCAGGAATTCTTCCGTGATTGCAGAAGCCATGTTTCTCATTTCAGGATCAAGCTGCTCGGGTACACCTTTCACCCATTCGCAAAGTTCCCGCAAAGATAATGTACAGACATGATCCAGCGATTCGCCGCATACCCTGAGGCTCCTCGCTTTTTCATTGAGTCTGGTTCCGTGACAGGCAGGACAGTCTTCCTGTTTCAGAAACTTCTCAACCCTCTTCATGCCTTTCTCGTCTTTGACTTTGGATAAGGCATTTTCAACCGTATAGACAGCATTGAAATATGTGAAATCCATTTCAGCGACTGTATTTGTCTTCTCATTTGTATAGAGAATATGTTTCTTTTCGGCAGGTCCATGGAATACGATCTCTTTTTCTTCTTCTGTCAGATCCCTGAAAGGAACATCCGTACGGACTCCCATTTCTCTGGCAATATCTTTCATGAGTGACCACATCAGTGACTGCCATGGCGCAACTGCACCTTCATCAATGGAAAGAGAATCATCAGGTACAATCGATTCTTCATCAACCGTTCTGATCACGCCGGTTCCTTCGCATTTTTCACATGCGCCTGCCGAATTGAAAGCAAGTTCCTCCGCGCCTAACGGGATGACCGTCTCACCGCATACCGGGCAGACGATCTCTTTTTCAAGAGCGACATTGAGAGTCGGACCGACATCATGACCGTTCGGACATTTGTAGACAGAGCATCTTGAAAACAGAAGCCGCAATGAATTGAGCAGCTCGGTGGATGTTCCGAATGTGCTCCGTATTGAAGGAACGCCGGGTCTTTGCCTTAAGGCAAGGGCAGCCGGCACATAGCGCACTTCATCCACATCAGCTTTGGCAGCCTGACTCATGCGTCTTCTTGTATAGGTTGACAATGACTGAAGATATCTTCTTGATCCTTCGGCATATAATACCCCTGCCGCAAGTGAGCTCTTTCCGCTGCCGGATACACCGGCAATTGCAGTGATTTTCTGCAAAGGAATATCGACATCAATGTTTTTCAGGTTATGGACTCTTGCCCCGCGTACTTCGATCTTATCGGGGATTTTTCTGTTCTGTTCGTTGTTCATCAGGTCAGTTTTCTTTCTGCAGCATTAACCATATCACTCTTCGGAGTCACTTCAAAGAAAAAAGAGCCGGGATCAATTGTCCCGGCTGACATGTTCAGCTTAATTATTTGCGGATGAATTTTTCATCAGCGGCGTATTCTTCGGAAACATATCTTTCGACATGCATATGAAGATTGTATTTCTCACGCAGAGAAGCGAGTGTATTCATCATTTCCGATGCATGATGGATGTCGATCGCTTCCTGATTTTCCCATGAATCGACAAGCAGAATTGTTTCCGGATCATCTAGCGGCTGGAAATACTGATAGCGGATGTTGCCGGGTTCGTTTCTGATCTTTTCAGCTGTTCCGCTGGCTTCCATTTCTTCGGCAAATTTTTTAGCACTCCCGTTTTCACCGGTGTAATAAAGAGTTAATGTAATCATATTGTGTTTTCTCCTTATGCCTGTTATTGACTACATTATATCATTCAAACCTTTTAGATGAACAGGTTAACCGTTTTTCATCAGGTCAATCATCTGATTCCATCCTTCTTTTGCCTCAGGGCAGAACGGGAATACCGGATAGCAATGGAACATCCCCTTGCCGACGATCATCCGGTAATCGACATTGTATCTCTTCATAGCTTCTTCAAATGAAGGAGCTGCCCCGTACAGTGTTTCATCAGAGCCATACATGAAAGTCACTTTGCAGCAATCACTGAAATCTCCCTTCTGCAGATAAATCATGTAGTCAGGAATGTTTTCACCGCTGTGCTTCATGATCTGTTCAGCTGTCTTCATGAATTTAGCCGGAATCATGACATCAAGATGATCAATTTCCTCCATACGTCTGTATTCTTCATCATTTGCAGCACATGTTCCCGGAGAAATCGACACAATCTGATAAGGTTTCGGTGTATTCAGACGATTCGCATTGATATATGCAATCAGGCCAAGCGCAAGATTACCACCGGCACTAGTCCCAAGTACCGTAATCTTTTCAGCTTCATAAGCTTCCAGCATTCTGAGATATGACGCGTGGATCATATCATATGCTTCAGAAAGACTGTGTTCCGTGCAGAGCGGATAATACGGGATATACAGATCACTTCCGCTTTGTTTTGCGATCTTCAGTGCTTTGCGGATTGAATCAGGACGGGGTGCACGGATCATACCGCCGCCGATGATGAACAGACACGCCTTTTCAGTTTTTTCTTTATGAATCATCTTCATTAACGGAAACCCGCTGACACTGATCAGAGAAATTTCAAAATCGGGATCACGCAGCAGTTCAATCCTTCCTGCACTGTTTTCTTTTTTCGCTGTTTCAATCAGCTCTTTTTCGCTCATCGAAAATTTTTTTCTGAGATTGATCAGTCTGACTGCTCTTTTGAGCACTTCATAAGTCAGAGACATAATGATGCCCTCCTTGCGTTAGTTTGCACTAACTATTATACTCTGATTTCAGAAAACAGACAAAAAGACAGCACACATGTATGAGCTGTCCTCTACTATTTGTAATCGTCTGTGTCGAATCTGCGGTCTTTGAAATAACAGTCACGGTCTTCTTCGGTGATTTCCCTGAGTACATGGCATGGATTGCCGCAAGCAATGACATTATCAGGAATATCTTTTGTCACAACACTTCCCGCGCCGATCACTGCATTGTTTCCGATATGCACACCCGGCATAATCACACAGCTGCCGCCGATCCATACATGATCGCCGATCGTGATATCGATTCCGTATTCATAGCCGGTTGCACGTGTTTCAGGATGGATGGGATGGCCGGCAGTATAAATTGACACATTCGGTCCCATCAGTACGTGATCACCGATCTTCACCTTTCCGGTATCGAGGATTACCAGGTTGTAATTTGCGAAAAACCATTCACCGACTTCAATGTTGTATCCATAGTCGCAATGAAACGGTGCCTCAATCACTGCATGTTCCCCGCATTTTCCAAGGATTTCTTTCAGCAGTGCAGGATACTGATCCCACTCTTCGGGCGGCAGATTGTTATATCTGTAAATCTTTTTTCTGTTTGCTTTCAGCTCTTCAGGCAATCCATCCAGCCATGATTTGTACGGCAGATTTGCCAGCATGCGTTCTTTCTGATTCATATAATCTCCAATTTAAAACCGGATGAATTCATCCGGTTCATGATCTTAAACGAAATAATCAGAAATATCAATTTTCACGTACAGCTTTTGTCTGTACATGGCCGTTATCATCTTCATAGACTTCAATATGGTATTGATATGTCTGATCACCATCCGTAATCCTGACAATGACAATACCGTAATCCTTCGCAATTACTCTCAGCATCGAATCTTCGCCATACGAATAAATCGATACCTGAATTGCGTCACTTCCTTCGGTTGCAATCTCTGCATTTTCACTGAGTGCGATATGATCCGGCAGAAATACCGTGCCGTTGACATCAATTCTGCTGGTCAGCATCGTATATACAAGAACAGCTGCAAGAGGCAGACCGAATCCGATGGCTCTGTGCAGCCAGGTCGGAGTGAACTGATATAAATAAATCAGAACCTGCGCTAAGCAGAATAAAGCAGTCACAATCTGATACGGGAAATGTTTGAATGTAAATATGAATGACGATGTATAATCCAGCGTCAGCAATCCCAATACCGGCAGCAATATCACTAAACTCAGCCAGTTTTTCTTTTTGATATACCAGCCGACATAAGCCATCGGCAGTGTTGCGACTGTCCACATTGCCCAATATCTGTAATAGCCGAACAATCCCCATCCCATTGAACTGAACGGAACCTGAAAGAGATAGATCAGGGGCTGTGAAATCAGGAAGAAGACAAATGTCTTGAGTGCTGATTCAACAGGTGTTTTGCAGTTGGCCATAATGATCACTGCAAAGAAGATCCACGCTTCAAATGTGACTCCCATTCTTTCAAAAGATGTGTTTTTAAAGATCGGGACAACCAGAAAGATAAATGTCAGTACAGCCGTACCGACTGCAAAGAGAATCACATTGCGCCAGCTCATATCCAGTGAGCCGTAGACCTTATTCAGAAGCCCCTTCAGGCCTTTGTTATCTTCATTCATAGTAAACCTCCGGAAATACAAAGTCAGATATGACTTAGTACAATCATATCAGAAAAATCCTTTCTGAATGATCAGACTTTCTTCTTCATAAACGGTGCCTGATGGGCACAGATCTTCTCAATGATCACTTCATCGGATCCTTCATTCAGCCCGTTATGCTCATCAAGGTGAATATGATCACCTGAAAAGCTTTCCGAAAGATCGCCGATCATGTCTGCCAGCGTCAGCAGTCCTTCCCTGTTTGCACTGATTACAACGGTATCATCTTCAATTCTGACTGATATTTCTGCTGATTTTTCCCATCGGATATTCATAGCATTCACCTCGGAAATATTTTCTCATTGAACCGGCAGACATTCAATCATCATATAAACATCGTCAGGATCCCGAGCACCGCCAGATTTGCAAACGGTACGGTGACCGTATCATTTCCATCCTTGCTTGCCATTTCCGTTAATGAAGACACAATCCCGGTGATGAGTGAAAAAACAACGCAGATGATCGGGGGCAGTCCGCTTTTCCATAAAAGAACCAGGAGACATGAAACAAAGGCAACAATTGCCATGGCAATACTGCCTTCCCATGATTTGTGATGATCCGCAAACGGAAGAGAAATCTTGTGTCTGCCGAAAGGTATCCCTACCCAGGCAGCTGCGATATCGCCGAGTCCCCATGCGGCAGTTGCGGCAATATGGATATAAGGTTTCTTCAGAAGTCCGCAGGCAAGAATCACAAGGATTGCCTGTGATACAAACAGCAGAAGCAGAGAATTTGCAATTTCACCCGGCTTCTTTTCAGCAAGCAGTTTTCCGAAAGCAGGCCACCGTTCGGCAAACTTGAGAACCGGCCAGACAATTGCCGCAAAGATCAGCAGCGAAGCAGCGGCACTCTGCCAGTTTTCGCCATAGAGAACAACAAAGATTCCGGAAGTAAAGGCAGCCACATGAAGCAGTTTTCTGAAGATGCTTTTGGGAAGCCGCAGGATTCCCTGCGTCACGATCAGAAATAAAGCAAAGCAGAGAATATAGACAAGATATCTTCCGAATGTCACAAATGTATCTTTCACATAAGGAAGATTCATAATGAATTCATTGTAATTCAGGAAGATCATCACTGCTCCGAGCACCGTGAGCACCGCGCCTGTCACAAGTCCGACTGTTCTCGAACTGACACGGTTGGCAAATCTTGCGGAAGAAAGACTAGCGAATGTCGCAACCGTAATGCATATCAGCATGACATGCCATTTTTCCATAATGATTGCCGGATGAATCAGAATATGTGAAACACTTGCAATGAGTGCAGTAAAGGTCATGATGAACGTGCTTGTGCCGACTGCGCTTTTCAGATCCATTCCAAGAAAAGCCGTGAATACGACTAACATCATCATTCCTCCTCCGGTTCCCACAAATCCGGTTCCGAACCCGATTGTCAGACCAAAGAACAGTGAAATCAGAATTCCTTTAAGATCAAGCTTCTGCCCTTTGGAAACAGTCTCTTTCCGGCTGGTATCAGGCCTGATGAGAAAACGGATGCCGATACAGAATGTCAGAAACAGCGTAAAGCCGCCAAGCACTACATTCCCGGCAAGAAAGGCTGCATAGGAGCCGGCTGTGCACATGCAGATAATGCACACAAACATAATCCAGCCGCGCTTCAGATCAATATTCTGATGTTTCCAGTATGTATAGGCAGTCACTGCAGAGCCGAGAATATCAGATGCCAGCGCAATCGCAGTTGCCTGATAGGCTCCGGTTTCACCGAAAAATGAAGGACATAAAACAATCAGAACAGGAACCATGACGGTCGCCGCCGAAAGTCCTGCCAGTCCGGTCCCGATTCCAGCCCCTGCAGCAGCGATGATATACCAGAAATATTCCATCATAAGCGGCCTCCAATCTGATTTTTAACAAAGCAGCACATATATAAATTAATCAACATATGTTGATTCTGCAACCGACAGATGTATGATTAATGTTGAATTGGGAGGCTGTTATGTCAAATCAGGGAAACCAGAGAATCAGGCTGACGAAGCAGCTGCTGCAGACTGCACTGCTGAAGCTCTTAAAACAGAAACCTCTGCATCTCATCTCAATCCGTGAACTATGCGATGAGGCCGGAATCAACCGCACCACTTTCTATCATCACTACGGGTCGCAGTTTGATCTGCTGAATGAAATCAGCACACAGTTCCTCGATTCGATTTCCGAACGCCTGGCTCTTGCCGATCCCGAAAACAGAGAAAGCGTTTCTCAGAAGGTCACAACAGTCATGGAATACTTCAGCGAGCAGAAGGATCTTTCAAGACTTCTTCTGAATAATACATTTGACTCCTCATTCGGCGAAAAAATCTTCTCACTTCCGAAGATTACGGACCTCTTCAATGCGGCGCTTTCAGAATGCGAAGATGAAACAGAGAAAAAAGCGCGGATCACATTTGCGATCCACGGCAGTTTCAGACTTCTTCAGGAGTGGATCAATGATGATCTCTGCGCTTCCCCCGCTAAAATCAGTGAGCTGATTCTCACGCTTGCCCGCAGCGTCTGTCAGTAACATGCAAAACCGCCTTCCGGATGTAACAGAAGACGGTTTTTTACTTTTACTTTTTCCAGGATTCAGGAAGGTAGGCGGAAGTTGCCTCGATCATATCATCTGCCAGTTTTCTGACATCTTCATATGAAGGATGATGCCCTTTGACCAGCGGATCATTTATAAATGCATCATAGACGAGCTTTCTGCACTCATCCATGTTTTCGCCTTTGATTGCATCATAAGCAGCCCTGTAGATTCTTTCATGATTCTCAACATGCGGCATGATCAGCTCTTTGATCTTTTCATCAGCTTCTCCTGCATATACAGGTCTTACCGAGTCACGGGAGAATACGGCATTTGTTTCAACAACCGCATTTTCAGGAAGATTGGAAATCTGATGTGCATAGTTGGGAAGATTGACATTGGAGATCACACGTTCAAGACCGAGAAGTGCTTTGATGAGAAGAACCCCTTCTTCACCGGTCGGCTTGATTTCGATCTCTTCTTTTTCTTCATAAAGTCTTTCGCTTCTGGCCAGACGCTTTTCAAGATCTTTCTTGCGCCATGAGACAGGTGTTAAGGCAAAATCCCATGATGCAGCAGTCTCAGGATCTTTCAGATATTCATCACCGGGCATGAATTCAGCCAGATGTCTGTCGCCGGCAGCAGCGATTGCGCCGTATCTTTCAAACAGATCCATCTTGACTCTGTGCTTACAGACAAAGACCGGATCTTTCGCTTGTCATGATTCAGATCAAGCTCATCCGAGAAACCTACATCCTTATGTTCACTGATATATTCCCTGTAAAGCGGGAACAGATTCCTTCCTTTGCAGGAAGCTTCGGTAAACCATGTGAAATGATTGATGCCGATGACATTGGCATGGACATCATGCCAGTCTTCGACTTTGATGCCGGTTTTCAGCTCACAGATTTCCTTGAGGATCTTCTGTGTTCCGAAGACCTCGTGGCAGCATCCGAATGCCTTGATTCCCGGATAGACTTCGTAGAGTGTTTTGACAAGAATGCTCATCGGATTCGTATAGTTGATCACCCACGCTTCCGGTGAATAGTCTCAGATCGCTTCTGCGATTTCAACAAACATCGGAATCGATCTGAGTGCGCGCATCATTCCGCCCGGACCCGCCGTATCGCCGACCGACTGATAGATGCCGAGTCTTTCCGGCATATGGACATCCGCTTCCATTTCATCAAATGTGCCGGGCAGAATAGAGATCACAACAAAGTCGCATCCTTTAAGTGTTCTTTGAGACTGTCTGCTTTTTCAAACTGCCAGCTGCCTTTGACTTCGGGGCGGTTCATCAGATGATTTCCGATCTTCTGATTTCGTTCTGCAGCGGCATGATCAATATCGTAAAGACTGATCGTACCGGATATTCTTTCTTCGCATGCAAGGTCGCTCATGAATATCCATGCCCAGCCGCGGCTGCCGCCGCCGATATAGGCAATCTTAATACCGCTGACGTTTCCATTATCTGTATAGTGCATCAAAGTGCCTCCTCTTCATCCGGCTTACTCATATTACAGATTCAGATCTGAATCAACCGGAATGATCATTTTTTGTTCAGCGGATAGATGTCGTATTCGGCAAATACCTTGCGGCAGTGACTGCAGTAATAACCTGTTGTTTTGCGGTTCATCGTCTTGACATGATCTCTGAACATCATCCACTGTTCCTTTTCTTCTTCAGGATACCAATAGGTGATGATCTGCTGCGTTTTGATGAGATCACCGCCGATTCTGCTCTCGGTGATTCCCGTCTCGCATGCATTCTGACAGTAAGGACATTTCATATGCAGTGATTAATCCGGCTGCTGGCCGTCATGTGCTTTCCAGGCACACTCAGTGACTGCAAGATCACTGAAGACTGCTTTGAATGAGGATTCTTCCGGGCTGCATGCATAAATACCGAAGCGGATTTTACCGCCGCCTTCATGCATGTGGCAGATCCTCATCTGAGAGTAATGAACACCGTCATAAGAGCATTCAACGCAATAATCATCTTCTCTTCTGCTGAAGCGGTACCACATCTGTTTCACATCAGCGGGAATTGCTGTAGTTGCCCAATCCGAATAGCCGTGATTTGTCACCACGCTGCCAAGATGCTGGAATTCATCATTTTCATATTCAACCGAAGCCTTCAGCCAGTTTTCCGAATCGAGATACATCACAATCCCGCACTGATCAAAACGCTGATGACTTTCCGTAAAATCAGTTTTTACGATAAAGCTGAAATACTTCTCATCAGTTTCCGCCTGCAGCACAGGTGCGTTGTCATTCTGAAAGTGATAATACGTTCTCTGCCATAAATCTGTATGCGGTTTTGTGACAATTTCAATTGTCTGTCCGTCAATCCTGCAGTCTGCAGGTTCACGGGTCCATTTCATTTTTTCAATCATAATTTTTCCTTTCTTTCATCTGTGAATGAAATGCTCAATTTCTTCGGCTGTGATTTCAATCTGTTCATCCTGTGTCACTTCTGCTTCGCCATCGCCCTTCTGATCTCCATAGCTGCCGAACTGAGCATGGTTGCCGCCTTCAATGACTGTTTCTTTTGTTTCATACGGGAGGTTTTTCTGATTTTCTGCATATTGTTCCTGATTCAGTACCTGATCATGGCTGCCGTAAATCAGCAGAGCCTCCTGCGAATCATCCAGTTTTTGATTTGCATAGGAGCCTAACAGAACCACGCCCTCGATTTCATCAGGATTCTTTGAAGCATACATTGCCGCGCACACACCGCCGAGCGAGTGCCCGCCGATATACCAGTGATCATAGTCATATTCGCCGATCACAGACCTTGCTTTGTTTTGGTTCAGAATTGCAAAGCGAAGCGGCATCTTTACCAGGCAGACATCGATTCCTCTGTCCGCAATTTCATGAGCAAGCGGCGCATAGCTGGTTTCCTCCACCTTGGCTCCAGGATAGAAGATCAAAGCAGAATCCGTTTCAGGGCTGTCGAAAAACCAACCGTAATCAGTCTTTGAAACCTGAACAGTCTTATCTGATTCCAATGCAAGCAATGCGGTTGGATCCGCATGATAATAATCGGCGGCATAAATCAGAAATGATGCATCCATCACAATAATCAGCGCAAAGATCCATAAAAGTATTTTTTTCATCCTAAAAAGCATACCACTGAATCAGTTTCATAATTCATTCAGTTTTATCTGCTGATCAGTTTCTTTCCCATTTCATATGCTTTCTGACATTCTTCAGGGAAAACTTCTTCATGGCGCTTTATCTTTGATTCAGGATCAAACATGGACCATTTCCAGTCTGTCGCATCGTAATCCTTCAGCTGCAGTGTGTTGCCGCTGATCAGGATTTCGCAATCCCCGATAAAACGGCTGAATGTGTTCTGATAGTTTTTCACAAGATTCAGATACATCGTATCCGGTGCATTGCTGCTCATGATCAGCACAACCGGAATTTTGCGTTCATTGCAGCATGGATTTTCACGGTTGTATGTCAGATTCTGAAAGATCAGTCTTTCATACAGAGCCCTGAAGGAAGCACTCATTTCGGACAGATAATTCGGCGAACCGATGATGAGTCCGTCCGCTTCTCTGATTGCATCAAGAACCTGTGTCAGACCGTCTCGCACAATGCAGTGTCCTTTGAACTGATTTTTCTTGCAGCCGAAGCAGGAAATGCATCCGGTGTATTTCTCAAGACGGTAAAGATCAAAATGAATCACCTCTGCACCGGCTTCTTCTGCCCCTTTTGCGGCATGATTCACTAAGGTATCGGTATTCCATCCCTTTCTTGGAGAAGCATTCACAGCAACAATTTTCATTCGGACATTCTCCTTTATTCCTCAGCATTATCTTATCGGATGATTCATCATCCCTGCAATGTATTTACTGTTTGATTGCCTTAGTTGCAAATAAAAACTGCCGCTTCATTTCTGAAACAGCAGCAGGGTGACAGTTTGACTGTCTTTTGCATGCAGACTCTGATTATTTTTTGAATCTTAACTTCGGAAGGCGGGAACATCCGAAGGCGGGAATTGATTCATTTGATTACAGTTCAGAGCTATTTATTCTTTACGAATGCAACCCTTCTTCAGCCAATCCTGAACAACTTTTCACCGGACTCTGTTCTCATATTTCCAACTGCGATCATTCATAACATTTTTCAGCAGATTAACGAAAAAGACTCTTATGCAGACCGGATATCGATCTTCCATAAGAGTCTTGCTTTTTAACCATATACCGGGGATTTAATTCCCGTCATGACGATCATATGAGACACTGAGTCAGTGCAAGCTACTCCCTCTCGGCCGTTCTATCGTATCAACGATAAAATCCACTGTCAATAAATCTGTTGGAATCCCCTTCAAAATGAGTAAAAACAGCAAAAAAATCAGTAAATACTATACTTTTTGCGTTTTGATGACAGCGGTCCGAATGAAAATGTACAATAGAAATATACGAAGAGAGGAAATCATGTATGTCAGAAAAACCTTTAGTCATCTGTCATATGACAGTCTCAATCGACGGTAAGGTAACCGGTGAATTTTTGAAAAATGAAGGTGCTTTTGCGGCTGAAGATGTATACTACCGCATTCACAGAGAATATCATGCGGATGCATTTGCCTGCGGAAGAATCACCATGGAAGGCAGTTTCACGCATGGCTGGTATCCGGATCTTTCACAATATCAGGGCAGAGCCATCGGACATGAAGATTTCGTTGCTGAAAAACACAGCTCGTTTTATGCAGTCGCATTCGACCGTAAAGGAAGGCTTGGCTGGAAGGAATCTCATATTCATGATGAAGATCCCGGCTATGACAATGCCCATATCATTGAAGTCCTTGAAGAAGCAGATGAAGCATATCTTGCATATCTTCGGGATACCGGAATTTCCTATATCTTTGCCTGTTCCCCTTTAGAAGCATTATCCAAACTGAAAAAGCTCTTTGGCATCAATATCCTTCTTCTTGAAGGCGGCAGTATTCTGAACGGTGCTTTTGAAAAAGATGATCTGATTGATGAATACAGTCTTGTAATGGCACCTGTGATTGCCGGGGGCAATGATTCGGTTCTGGCGCATGACAGTACAGTCAGAAATTACGAGCTGATCAGTGTGAAAGATGAAGGAAATTCTGTGATTTATGTGAAGTACAGGAAAAAGTAATATGAGTGAAGACAAATATATTGAAATCAATACTTCTTACGGAACCTTCAGCGGCAATCTGACTGAAAGCTGCAGGGAATTCCTGGGCATCCCCTATGCAAAAGCAGAACGTTTTCGCTACAGTGAGCTGATTGATCATTATGAAGGCATTCTGAATGCACATCATTTCGGAAATTCATGTCCGCAATACAGGCAGTTCTTCCCCCATCTTGATAATCCTGAGCGGCTTTTCTATCACAGGGAATTCAGGGAAGGTCTGAAATTTGTCTATGATGAAGACTGTCTCAATCTGAATATCTACACACCTCATAATCCTGAAAAATGTCCGGTAGCGGTTTATTTCCATGGCGGCGGATTCAACTCCGGCAGCAATTCCGAAGAGCCCTTCCGCGGCTATGAACTCGCAAAGCGCGGCGTCATCACCGTCTTTGCCAATTACAGAGTCGGGATCCTCGGGTATCTGACCCATGAAGAGATTCAGAAGGAATACGGTCATAACGGAAACTTCGGTCTTGATGACATGCGCAATGCACTTCTATGGGTCAAAAAGCATATCGGAGAATTCGGCGGGGATGAAAACAACATTACCCTGTTCGGTCAGTCCGCCGGTGCAATGTCAATTCAGTATCTCTGTCTGAATCATGACAATGACGATCTCTTTCAGCATGTACTCATGATGTCAGGGGCAGGAAGATTTCCTGACTTTGCTTCACCGCGTCCGGCAGAAAAGACGCAGGAATACTGGCTTTCATTCATGGATACCGCCGGATGCAGAAATCTTGATGAATTAAGAAATCTTGACATGTATTCAATGGCTGTGGCAGTTGAAATCATGAAGAAAAGACGCAAAGATACCCTCTATAACACTATGCCTGTCATCGACGGATATCTGATCAGAGATTCAGTGAAAAACCTGATCGGGAGTCCTTTGAAAAAGGATTACATGATCGGATATACAAATGCCGATATGTATGCGCCTATGATGGCTTTGATTGGCAATCGTTTCGGCAGAGCCACTCAGGCTTATATCTATTACTTTGATCTTGATGCCCCGGGTGATGACAACGGTGCATTCCATTCCAGCGATCTGCGCTATCTATTCGGCAGACTGAATCAGTCATGGCGGCCTTATGCAGCAAGGGATTATGAAGTATCCGAACAGATGATGGACTATTTTGCATCATTTGCAAAAACCGGAAATCCGAATCATGAAGGCAGCCCGCATTGGGAGCCATGCAGTGCAAAGAAATCAAATGTTCTCTGCTTCAGCAAAGATCAGACAGCAATGAGAAAACCTGATCTGATCAGAATGGGCAGAAACATGATCGAAAAAGGAAATCCGAAAGCAAAATAAAACAACTGCGGTTTAAAGGAGATCAATCCTCATAAGCCGCAGTCTTTTTATTCAGAAATTTATTTTCAAAGTACAGCCGGTATGTATTCAGTCCGAGTATCTTTTCGGTTTCAGATTCAGACAGGCCGAGATTCCGGATTCCTGCAATATCACTTGCCGGATTGCCGAACGGATAATCTGAACCGAATGCAAATCTTTCCGCCCCGATTTTACGGATCAGTTCATATGTATTTCTGTCATCTTCCCAGAAGAGATCGTGAATTCTGTGAATGCAGCACTCACCGGTCAGTGCAATTGAAGTATCTAAGATCACATTCGGACATTCTTCTGCAATCTGAATCACCGTTTCAGGATCGCCTGAAGCAAGATGTGTCAGAACAAACGGGATGCTTTTATATTTTCTGACAACCGGAATGATATGCGACATTTCCGCAAATTCATTCATATGGACTCTGGAAGTCTCACCGCAATGAAACGTAACGGGAATCCTCCTTTCATTGCAGGAGCTGTAAATTGATGCAAGCTCAGGATCGTCAGGTTCAAAATTCTGGATGCCCGTATGCATCTTGATTCCCTTGGCACCCGAATCAAAATACTCCATCATTTATGAAACAGGAAATCCCGGCACAACTGAAATCAAGGGAATCAGATCATCATGAACTTTCGAAACAGACAATGTCCACTCGTTGGTTCTTCGCAGACTCTTGCGCGGGGCAAAGTTTGCAAGCACGGTAAAATCCGTTCTGCTCTGTTTCATTTTCTGACGCAGATCATCAACGGTTCCCGTACCGACTGAGTCTGTCGGCTCCATGTGGTGAAAATCAAGAAATGAATGAACAACCCTGCCTGCTGCAGAATCAGGATATGTATGGGCATGACCGTCAATAATCATAGTTTCCTTCCTTTCAAAAACGGAATTGATTATAAATCATTGTTTCTGTTCATTGCATGCATATGCCCTTCTGTATATCCGGCTGTAACCATACAAAAAGGGATTGCAGCATGTACAATCCCTGAAACATTCTTCTGATTCTGAATCAGATATCGATTTCTTTATTTTCGTATGATTCTTTGAGCTTCATTTCCTTGAGTGTCTGCAGTTCTTCCGTCTTTGCTTTGCTTAACGGATAATAGACAAACAGAATCACAGCCATAATGCCGAACAACACCGCCGGAATCAATGTGCCGAGATCATACATGATCTTCAGATTTGAGAGTGTCTGAACAGCACCCTTTTCATATTTGTAATTCATGCCCAGCAGCGCACCGTTGACGCAGATTGCGGCAAGGACCTGACCGACTTTGCGGAACAGATTGAATACGGAATAAGCAGTACCGTCATCACGGCTTCCTGTCCTGACTTCGATCTCATCGATTGCATCGGCGACCATTGCCCATAACTGCATGACCAGTGTTGTCAGTCCGCAGCCGCTGATGAAATTCATCGCTAAGAAAATCCATAAAAGCTTTGAAGGATCCATTCCTCTTAAGAAGAAGAGAATCAGATTGGCAAGTGCGGCAATGCTCATGCCGATGGCAGTGACTTCTTTCTTTCCCTTTGCGGCAGTCAGCTTCGGAAGGAAGAACATGAAGATGATCATCGGTGAATATGTACATGCCTGGGTTGCCAGATTCATCCAGTTGGCATGGAAGTAATCGTCAAACAGATATGTGTAGAAACTCTGGGTAAACATCTGTCCGGCAAGCAGCAGCATTGACACCATCGTAATCGCAACAAAGGCGCGGTTATGGAACAGAAGCTTGATTGCTTTGGCGGCTGCACCGGGTTCTTTGGGCTGCGGCTTTGTCTTGACGCGCTCCTTGTTCATCGTAAAGCTGATTAACAGCATAATGCAGGAGACAATTGCCATGATGATAACGCCTTTGATTACCGGTTCATACTGCATATCGGTAATCACTTTTCCGTTTTCACCGATGACCGGATTGCCGGCAGAATCAAGACGATCCGCATAGGCAAAGCTTGCAATCAGAAGAACCGGAATGGAGCCAAGAGCTGCACCGATTGAACGGAAGACAGAAAGCTTGCTGCGCTCATGCGCATCCGTGGTGACAACCGAAGCCAGCGATCCGTACGGGATCTGCAGTACGGTATAAGCCATGCCGAAGAATATGTATGTGCATGTTGCATAGACGCATGTCATGACATAATTGCCTTCTTCGCCGATACCGGGAAGCTTCAGGAACATGAGAATGGCTGAAATGGAGAGCGGTACTGCCGCATACAGAATCCACTTGCGGTAGCGACCGTGTTTTCCCGGTTCAACGGTATCGCAGATTCTGCCCATGATCGGGTCGTTGATTCCGTCCCAGACTCTTGCCACGATAAACATAATCATGATGAACAGCGGGCTTAAATGGAAAATGTCGGTGTAAAACTTCTGCAGCAAGGTTGTAACAAGCGCAAAAACAAGACATCCGGCTGTATCAACCATTGCATAGCCAAAATAATCTTTGGCTTTCAGACCGCTGGTGCGGCTGATGTAACTCTGATTATGATCTGTCACAATGATCCCCCTTGCAGTAAATTATCTGATTTGATTGTAGCACACTATAGTTTCATTCTTCTTCATTCTTCGTATACGAAACATAAAAAATATAGTATTTAACTGCATTCAGATTTTCCGGACGGATCTGCCGCTTCAGTCAATGATCCGCACAAACTGTGCACAACTTTGCTCTTCTCAGACATTCAGAAAGAAAAAATTCACTCAGATCGCTGAGTGAATGCTGTAGACTTCAACCGTATCGATTGTGATCAGTACCGATTCCTGACGGAAGAAAGTGCAGAGGTCTTTTGCAATTTCTTCAACTGTTTCCTGCTCGATTCCGATGAATGAGATTTTCAGTGAATTTTCCTGTGTATATTCGCCGTTTTCATGAAAATATCCGCCTTCAATGACACTGAAGGAAAAAGGCACGTGATAGTTCAGACATACATTCTTAAGCACTGAAGTATATCTTGAAAGTTCAAACTTCTGAACTTTTGTATCCATATCGTTAAGTCCGACATATATATCAGTCTTCTTCATCATAAATGTTCTTTCACTTTCCTATTACTATCCGAAACATGATGACTGATCTGTAAACTCATCACAGTTTTCTGTAAAGAAGGAACGTCTGATCTGTTTCGTCAATCACATGAAATCCTTCTTTCAGAAACAGATTCACGGAAGGATTGTCTTTAGCAATCTCATCATATAGCTCCTCAATGCCGTTTTCTTTTGCGGCATTGCAAAGCAGTTCAAGAGCCTGCCGGCCGTATCCTTTTCTGCGATGCTTTGCATACACAATCACATCCGCCATATAATGCCCGGTTTCTTCATCCGGATGATACGCAATTTCTCCGATATACCCGTCAGCTTCATTGCAAACATACCGGTAATACCGCTTTCCTTCCGGGTGTGCAATCCACCTTTCAAACCATCCTTCCCACCGTTCAGCCGGAAACTCCACTGTACCGCCCCACGCATGGTTGTATGACATTGTTTCTTCATCACCAAGCATCATTTCACGGAACCATAAGTCTTCAAATTCAGGTCTGTAAATCTTCAGCATTGTTTCACCTCAATCAAACTGAAATATGCTCCCTCATTTCAGAAGCTTCAGTACTTCACCGCAATCCTGATCGATGCAGAGTGAGCGTTCTTTGATCTGTACCGGAGTGAATGCTTCATTGTAGTTGAGGCATGCATAGAAAGCTTCCGGATTGTCATTTGTCATCTGCCAGAAAGGATATTTGATAATTACCGGCGTATTGGAACCGACACCAAGTTCAAGATACAGAATATGCATTCCTTTATGTCTTCTGAGAAAATCCGAATAGGCAGCCGAAGCCGCACGCCAGCCGGCATCTTCTGCAAATGATTCATCAGCTCTGAGATTCATTATGACTTCAGTGCCATCAAGCGGATTCTTCGGTAACATCTCTTCCGGAATTCTCATTGAAACTCCTTCATCAGGCATTTCAAAGATACCATGTTCATTTCTGACAAATCCCTGGGCTTCCATTGCCTTCATCACCCATTCTTCATTGTCAAATGTGATCTTCCGAGCAGGATCTGTGCTTTGGAACAGACCGTAATCTCCCTGTGTGTAAAAGAGTTTCTTCTTATCAAATCCTGCCTTCTGAAAGCAATGATCCACATTGGTAGTAATCACAAAATAATCCCTGTCCCGAACAATCGAATAAAGATCCTGATAAACCGGAAACGGCGGATCCATATAGCGGTTGACATAGATATTTCTTGCCCAGAATGCCCAGCGTGTCTGCTCATCCGGATACGGATAAAATCCGCCTGAATACATATCCTGAAAACCATATACACGATTGAAATCAGAAAAATATTTCATGAAGCGCTCACCGCTGTAGGTAAACCCTGCAGAAGTAGAAAGTCCTGCGCCTGCACCGATCACAATCGCATCTGCGGTTTCAATTTCTTCTTTCAGTTTCAGAAGAGCC
This sequence comes from Erysipelotrichaceae bacterium, assembly GCA_030525525.1. Classification (GTDB taxonomy): domain Bacteria; phylum Bacillota_I; class Bacilli_A; order Erysipelotrichales; family Erysipelotrichaceae; genus Bulleidia. The sequence continues at coordinate 590 of JAUNEN010000060.1, read as the reverse complement.
TGATCATAAGAATAATTTCCTTTGCATAAGCCTCCTCTGAATTTACGGACACCTTCAATTCCGCTCTGAATGGTTTCCCTGTATCCGTCAGGCTGTTTCAAATAATTCCTGTTCATAATATTTCCTGTCCTCATCTTTAAATACATTGAAAATGATTCTGTCCATCTGATCAGGATGGTTCTTCAGCCATTCTGTTACCGTATTCACCGCAATCGTGGCTGCGAGTCTGTTTGGAAAGCGGAAGACGCCGGTAGAAATACAGCAGAATGCGATACTTCTGAGATTGTTTTTAAGACACAGATCCAGACTGTTTCGATAACAATCCGCCAGCTGCTGTTCAAGCTGTTCATTTACCCGATCCATAACAATCGGTCCGACAACATGAATCACCTTGTCTGCAGGCAGATTGTATGCATCCGTTAACATCGGCACTGCAGTCGGCTGTTCATAATCCTGTCCGTATTCCGCTCTTAACGCTCTCATCTGTCTGTCGCATTCAGATCTCAGCTCTACACCTGCGTATGTGTGAATGCTGTTATCGATACAGGTATGCATCGGAACAAAACATCCTAGCATCTGTGAATTTGCCG
>JAUNEN010000059.1 GCA_030525525.1 Erysipelotrichaceae bacterium | reverse complement strand
TGCTTTCCTATGTGGAGGAAAACGCAAAAGAACTCTGGGATGCAAGCATGAAACTATCAGGACTCCGATAAACCCAAGTTTGTGGAGATTGCGGTAAATCGGGATTTACAGAGGGGTTAGGTGTATGGAAGAGAAGCAACGGCCGACGATACCTGAAATTAAAACCATATTGACCCAATTTGATATTTCAAGTGTGAGTGATTCGTCAGTTAAGGCGTTCGTTTCAGACGAAGGCGGGGACGAATATGCGGTCTGGCTGATTGATAACGGCTCTAAAAAAACAGTTTTGAAGCAGGCGAAAGCTTATGAGATCGATGCTTATCACTGTTTCTTCAGCGGGGGACAGCCATATGTTCCAACTTTCTTAGGTGCCTGCCATTATAAGGATCAGGAGTATTTCCTGACGGAGTTTTTTTCGGGAACGGATCTGCGAGTCTGTGACAGAAGGCGACTGACACTTGTACTCGACGCTCTGGCTGAAATGCAGAACGAATTCTGGGAGCGCACAGAACTTTACGACGCCTGTGTTACCATGGAAAAAGCGCTGGAAGGAATAGAAAACCGCGGCAAATACCTAGGATCAGAACTGCTTGAAAAGGCATATCGTAAGTTTGAACAGGTATACCGGGAAACACCGCGTTCGCTCTGTCATGATGATTTGCTGCCGATCAACGTTCTAATTAACAGCGAACGCGCAGTCTTCATTGATTGGGAGTACGGCGGTGTCCTCCCTTACATGGGTGCTTTTGCACGCCTGATAGCTCACGGCAGAGAAAACAAAGATTACTATTTCTATATGTCGGCTGAGGATCGTGACTTTGCCATAGCGTATTATTATGACGCAGTGGCAAAACAGCACGGAATCTCACAGGGAGAGTTTTGTCGAACGCTGGAATATTTCCTGTTTTATGAGTATTGTGAATGGGTCATGCTTGGCAACCGTTACGATTCCCGCGACGATGAAAGATTTGGGTATTATCTAAACCTGGCAGAACAACTGGCTAAAAGACTGGTTTAGCTTTACAGATTCCAGTTTGTCGCTGACTCAAAACTAATAACAATCTCCTTTTACATAGCCATTAGGGCCATGTGGAAAGGAGATTTTTTATATTTATGCAATCGAAATGCAAGGTCATTGCTGTAGCCAACCAGAAAGGCGGCGTCGGCAAGACCACAACCACAGAGCACTTGGGGATCGGTTTAGCGAAAGCCGGTAAGAAAGTACTTCTGATCGATCTGGATCCTCAGGCAAATCTCACAGCCTGTCTGGGATGGCAAAACGTGGATGCTCTGGATCATACAGTCTCAGACGTCATCGAATCTTCGATTCGAAAGGAACACGTGATGTTCAATGACATCATTCTCCACCATGATGAGGGTGTGGATCTGATCCTATCAAACATCAATCTTTCGGAGTATGAGCCAAGACTTGCCGGTGTATTCATGAGAGAAAAGATCCTGGCAAATGGAATTGAGGCTGTCAAAGGCGATTACGACTACGTACTGATAGATTGTCCCCCTACTCCGGGAATACTCACCATCAATGCCATTGTCGCTGCTGATGAGATCCTGATCCCGGTGCAGCCGCAGTATTTACCTGCTATCGGTATGACGCAGCTTGTTCGCACGATCGAGAAAGTACGAACCAATATGAAACCGGATCTGAAGTATTCCGGTATTGTCTTCACTCCAGTCAACATGCAAACGAATATTGCAAAATGAGTAAAAAAACAGGCACCGTTTTTCACAGTGCCTGCCATCCTTCAGAAAATCAGATCAGAGCTCTTCGCCGTTTGTCTCAATGACATGCTTATACCAGTCAAAGGACTTTTTCTTCGAGCGGGCGAGGGTGCCTTCGCCGGCGTTGTTCTTGTCGACATAGATGAAGCCGTAGCGCTTGTCCATTTCACCGGAGGAAGCCGATACGATGTCGATCGGGGCCCACATGGTGTAGCCGAGCAGGTTAACGCCGTCTTTATTCACCGCGTCGATCATCGCCTTGATATGGGCTCTGAGGTAGTCGATGCGGTAGGAGTCGTCGACGCTGCCGTCCTCGAGCTTCTTGTCATAGGCGCCGAAGCCGTTTTCGACGATCATGACCGGCTGGTCAAAGCGCTCATAGAACCAGTTGAGGGCGTATCTGAGTCCGAGCGGGTCAATCGGCCAGCCCCAGTCGGAGACCTTGAGATATTCATTCTTGACTATGTCGCTCGGGCCGCCGGCACCGACAATAGCGCCGCCTTCGTAGAAGTTGAATTCAGGGTTGTCATCTCTTGCGGCAACCGCGAAGGACATGTAATAGGAGAAGCCGATGTAGTCGACGATGCCTTCCTTCAGAAGCTGCTTTTCTTCCTCAGTGACAACGACGTTGAGATTGTTTCTTTCCCAGTAGCGGTACATGTATTCGGGAATGCGTCCCTTGGCATGGACATCGCAGTACCAGTAGCGCTTATGGTCAGCCCATGTCTTTTCCATGATGTCTGCCGGGTTGCAGGTATGTGCATACAGCGGGCAGAAGGCGATCATGCAGCCGATCATGTTTTCAGGATCGATCTCATGGCCGATCTTGACAGCCTTGGCGCTGGCGAGCAGTTCATTGATGGAAGACTGGTACATCATTTCTTCCGCGTTGTCGCCTTCCTTTAACAGAACGGCGCCTTCCTGCAGCATATGATGGGCATTGGGAGCGGCAGCCTGGTTGTTGATTTCATTGAATGTCATCCAGTACTTGACTTTTCCCTTATACCTTTCAAAGCAGGTCCTCGCGAAGCGGGCAAAGAATTCAATGCAGCGCTTGTCCATGAATCCGTTGTATTTTTTCGCGAGATTGAAGGGCATTTCAAAATGCTGAAGGGTAATGACAGGTTCGATGCCGTATTTGTGGCAGGTATCAAACATGTCGTCATAGAAAGCCAGGCCCTCCTCATTCGGCGTTTCATCATCGCCGTTGGGGTAGATTCTTGTCCATGCGATGGATGTTCTGAACGCCTTGAATCCCATCTCGCCGAACAGGGCGATATCTTCTCTGTAATGATGATAGAAATCAATCGCCTCATGGTTGGGGTAGTTTTCTCCTTCAATGACGCCGTCGGTGATTCTTCTCGGGATCCCGTTGCCGCCGGCGGTCATGACATCGGCGATGGAAGGACCCTTGCCGCCCTGGTCCCAGCCGCCTTCAAGCTGATGGGCAGCGACAGCGCCGCCCCATAAAAAGTCTTTTCTGAGTGCCATTATGATATTTCCTCCATTTGTTACCTGTATTGTAGCATAGGAAGATTGAAAATCTGTTACTACTCACAGCTAAATAAGGACTATTCAAAAACGAAAAGAATAATTTCATTCCATAAAAAATATGGCTGTATTATGGATGCCTATATAGGAGCATCCAATTGGATTCAAGGACATAAAAATTTTGAATATGATAATGTTTACGTTACAGCTTTCCCCGACAAAGCCTTCGCTTATGGACACCGTTCATTTGTATTTGGTGAACCTGGATATTTTGCACATTATCTAAATTACGGTGCGGAAGATTTTGGCTTTGATCTTTCGGATGCAGATGATTATCAAAGGCAAGCTCTCAGCTATGTTCGCAGCAGGACAATGAAAGACTCCGATCCCGTTGTGTTAATGATTTTTGGAATAGACAAGGATAAGGTCAGAACAGAAATAGGTGAACAGGTAAACTGGGAAAATGCCGTATGTCGTTTAATAGAAAAAAGGATACCCCAGGTTAACTGGAGCACCCTGCTATAAACTCAAATTGTCAAACTGCAAAAGTTACTGGCATTGATTGTCAGGCGAAGAGCTTTTTAAGTTCAGTTCTGATGATTTGAACTGATTATTTCACTCAGCTGAATATCCGGATGGCGATAGCGTGAATTGGGATTTTTTTCGTTCAGTGCCGCATAGCCGATTGCTTTGCGGGGGCAGGCATGTATACATGACATACAGCCGAAGCAGCTGCTGTAATCATATACAGGTCTTCCATCCTCTATGCGGATACATCCTTTCGGACAGACTCTGGTGCAGATCCCGCATCCGATGCACTGGTCTGATACTTTGTACCGGGGCTTTTCAATGGAAGCACTGTAGTCAATCGCATGTGCCTTATAGCCTTCGTAAAAGTCAGTTTCTTCCTTTGAAGCAGGCTGTATATAGTGTTTTTTCTTTTGAAGATCCGCTTTGACCGCATCGAGATGTTCATCCACCTTTTTCTCTGGATTGATGCGTCTCTGTTCATCCATGTCGAAGACCGGCAGCGCATTATCATGCATTTTGACCGTATTGAAGTAATCGATATGCCTGCCTGATTTTTCAAAGACTTCCGCATTGCGTGCGGCACAGCCGCCATGGTGCATGCCGTATGTCATGACAATGTAGAAATACTCCGTTTCAAATTCTGAATTCATAATGAAGTCCCTGACAATCACCGGCAGATCAAATTCGAACAGAGGACAGACGATCCCAATCTGTTCTGCTTTGTAGATTCTTTTTTCCTTTTTCATTTCCTGTGGAATGCTGTGAAGATCGTTGTCAAACTTCTTCGCTGCATAAAGGCTGTTGCCGGTTGATGTAAAGTAGAAAATCATAGTGTTTCCCTCCTCTATCTGCAGGCAAGGATAATCTCTTTGATTTCCTGCCTGGTCAGCTGACGCACATTTGTATTGGAAACATTGCATGTATCCGCGACAGCAGAAGCAGTCTCTTCACTGACTTCGATTCCTGCTTCACTGAATGTTTCCGGAAGTTTCAGACAGCGGATGAATTCACGCAGTTGCGCGATTCCTTCCCTGGCCGTTTCAATGTCTGTTTTCCCGGCGTGATCAACACCCATGACATTGACTGCGAACCGGGCGAATACTTCAGCGCCGTCTTCGACAATACGGTCATAGTAGACCGGCTGCAGGATGGCCAGCTGCAGGCCATGGGTCGCGTGTGTATATGCCGCCAGCATATTTTCTATGCCATGTGCCTGGAAATCTCCCGGACATCCGGTATAAAAGCTGAAAGACTGGATCAGGGAAGAATCCCACATCAGATTGGAACGGATCTCCATACTGTCCGGGTCTTCCATCAAAGCCCTGCCGTTGCGGATGATGTTTCTCATCAGGCTCTCATTGATTTCATCCCATACATTGGTTCCCCTGCCGAAATATGTTTCCATGCAGTGGCTCAGAGAATCATATACACCGGGTGTGAAAATATGCAGAGGAACAGACATCAGATAGGACGGATCCTCAATGACAAAATCTGCGTAAGGTCCCATGAGTGTTTTCTTTTCATGTGTCAGTTCATTGGTGCAGGCTCCAAGATGGTCCATCTCGGCACCGGAACCTGAAATTGTGAGAACAACTGCATATTTGCCCATCTTCTGCGGAACACGCTGATTGACAACTTCCTCCTCCCAGATGTCTTCCTCAATCTCAGCGCCGGCTGCGATGATCTTTGTGCTGTCAACAACAGACCCGCCGCCAAGAGCAATAATCAGATCGATCTTCTCTTTTTTATACAGTGCAATTCCTTCCTGGATTTTTGCGTAGGACGGGCTTGAAGCGACACCTCCGAATTCAATGACTTTTTTGCCGCATTCTTCGAGTGTGCTTTTCACTTCATCCAGAACACCGTTTCTTCTGACGGAACCGCCGCCGTAGACGATCATGATGTTCCTGCCGTAATGATTCATTTCCCGGGGGAAGTATTTTCTGACGCCGCCCTGTTCAAAGTAGACTTTCACAGGCATGTGATAAATAAAGTTCTGCATCGCTGTTCACCTCTTTACAGATACAGTATGCAGAACTTTCTTTGAATTGTGAAATACCTATATCAAATCATTTGTTATTTATATTCTGTATTCCAGGAAATGTCAGGAATTCCTGCATGACAGGTCGGTATGCAGACACATGTCTAGAGATCAGGGAAGCCGTGGATGAGGTCTTCTTGCCGTTGATTTAAATAGAACCTGCCTGTATTTTGGAAATGAAACTTGTTATAATTGCTAGCGGTATTTATAAGGTAGAGATCTATGGTATTCAGCAGTCTGACATTCCTGTTTGCATATCTGCCCGCAGTTCTTGCGGTCTATTTTGCATGCCCGCCCAAATGGCGGAATCCTGTTTTACTGATTGTCAGTCTGTTCTTCTATGGATGGGGAGAACCGGTCTATGTACTGATGATGATCTTCTCCATTTTAGCTAATTGGTTCTTCGGAGCCGAAGTCGGCAAATACCGCGAAAGTGACAAAGAGAAAGCAAAGAAATGGCTGATCGTATGTGTCGTGTTCAATCTGCTGTTACTGGGATTCTTCAAATACTTTGACTTCTTTGCAGAAAATCTGAATGCGGTCGGACTCACATTCATCAAGCCTTTGAAACTGGGCCTTCCGATCGGCATCAGCTTCTATACCTTTCAGGCAATGTCCTATCCGATCGATGTCTACCGCTTTGACACCGATCCGCAAAAGAGTGCAGTCAATTTCGGTGCCTATGTCACAATGTTTCCGCAGTTAATTGCCGGACCGATTGTCCGCTACAAAGATATCGCCGCTCAGCTGGAAGAACGTCATGAAAACTTCGATCAGTTTTATGAAGGCATTCTGAGATTTACGGCAGGATTATCAAAGAAAGTCATTCTTGCCAACAGCTGCGGCCAGGTCTTCGAAACCGTTCAGCAGCTCCCTGCTTCGCAATCAAGTGTCGTAGCGGCATGGATCGGCATCATCTGCTATACCTTCCAGATCTACTTCGATTTCTCCGGATATTCGGATATGGCCATCGGCATGGGAAAGATGTTCGGATTCGACTTCCTCGAAAACTTCAATTATCCGTATATCTCCAAATCAGTGACAGAATTCTGGAGAAGATGGCATATGAGCCTCTCCTATTGGTTCCGCGATTATGTATATATTCCGCTCGGCGGCAACAGACGCGGCTTCCGCCGTCAGATCATCAACATCATGATTGTCTGGCTGCTGACAGGCTTCTGGCACGGCGCTTCCTGGAATTTTGTATTATGGGGCGTTTTCTATGGAATCGTATTGATTTTTGAAAAGCTCTTCCTTCTCAAAAAACTCGAAAAGATGCCGGGCTGGCTCTGCCATGTCTACACAATGCTGGTGGTGATCATTGCCTGGGTCTTCTTCGCATTCACAGATCTTTCGGCAGCTGTGAAGTATCTCGGAATGATGTTCGGTGCGGCATCTGCATTCATCAACAAAGAAGCAATCTTCTTCTTAAGAAACAACCTGCTGCTCTTATGCATTGCGGCAATTGCCTGCACGCCGTTTGCAAAAACAAAATACAACCCGTTTAACCGCAAGACATTTGCTTCACTGATTCCGCTGCTTGTATTGATCGCATTAATTGTCTGCACCGCATTCATTGTCGATGCATCATACAACCCCTTCCTCTACTTCAGATTCTGAGAACAGAAAGGAGAACGCCATGAAAAAAGACACTTCTGAAAGACAGAAAATCGTCAGACTTGCGACATGCGCTGTTTTCATTGCGTTTATCGCCATTCTGACGGTTGTGAATCTGCTCATGCCGAAGGTTTACTTCTCAGACAATGAAAACCGTGCTTTGTCGCCCGGTGTGAATACATCTTTGAACAATATTCTCTTCGGTGATTTTGATACAGAATTTGAAACATGGTTCTCGGATCATTTCATGTTAAGAGACAGATGGATTGAGATCAAATCCAGCGTGCGAAAGGATCTTGGCGCGATTGAAAACAACGGCGTCTATCTTGCACATGACGGCAGATTGATCCAGCAGTTTCTGACCTATGATCAAAAGACAGTCGAAAACAATATCACCTATCTTGAAGAATTCTCAGAAGAAAATGATATCAGACTCAACGTCATGCTGGTGCCCGGCGCATCCTATGGCGAAAAAGGATATCTCCCCTTAGGAGCCGCAAATATTGATGAAAAGAAACTGATCAATGAGATCGGTGAAAAGCTCAGGGACCAGAACTATATTGATTTAACTGAGATGATGGGCACAAAGGAAAACTTCTGGTTCAGAACCGACCATCACTGGAATGAAGCAGGTGCCTATGTCGGCTATGAAGCAATCTGCAGAAATGTTCTGAACAAAGAAGCACGTTCCTTCAATTACGAAAAAGTATCGGATGATTTCAAAGGAACAATGTATTCCAAATCAGGTGCTTTCTGGACAAAGGGTGATCCGATTTACAGGATGTCACCGTCAACTCCTCTCAAAGTCAAAGTCAATTATGACAACAAGACAGAATCAGATTCGCTTTTTGAAGACAAGAATCTTGAGATCAAAGACAAATATACCTACTACCTTGACGGCAACCATGCCTACGTGCATATTACGACAGATGCGGATACAGACCGCAAAGCACTGATCATCAAGGATTCGTATTCCCATATCCTGATTCCCTATCTGGCAAGTGAATACAGTGAAATTGAACTTGTTGATCTGAGATACTACCACGATCAGGTCAGCACACTGATCAAAGAAAAAGAAAAGACGGATGTTTATGTCATCTACGGCATCGAGACATTCGCCACTGACAAAAACCTGTCAGTTTTATGGTGACTTATGAAACTCAAATTCGTAAAAATCGGAATCAATGGCGAAGGAATCGGCTTTCATAACAGAATGCCGGTATTCTGCGATGGCGTACTTCCGGGTGAAACCGCAGAAGTCGAGATCATTGATCAGAAAAAGACATATGCGAAAGCAAAGCTTCTGAAGATCATTGCGCATTCCCCCGACAGAAGAAAGCCCTTCTGCAGATATTATGATGAATGCGGTGCATGCGCTCTGATGCATGCCAAAAGTGAATATCAGACAGCCTGCAAAAAAGAACTTCTTGAAGAAGCACTCTTCAAATACGGAAATGTAAAGCGTCACTTTGTCCGCAGATTCCATGAAAGCGAGCTGACTTCCGGATACCGCAATCAATGCAAGCTGCCGGTTTCTGAAAATAACGGCAAACTTGTCACAGGCATGTATAAGCCCGGCACCAATCACTTCACCGAAATTCCTTCCTGTCTGATGCATGATCCGGCTCTCGAAAAAGCCCGCAGACAGATTCTTGACGTGCTGAACAGATATCATATGAAAGCATATGATGCAAAAGCTGAAAAAGGCATCCGCTATCTCATTCTCAGACATCTGAACAAACAGACCCAATGCACATTGATTACCGGCAAGGACAGAATTCCTCAGTCCTGTATCAATGATCTGATGAAAATCGAGAATATGACTTCCCTGTTTCAGTCTGTCAACACAGAAACAAAAGGCACTGCCTTCTTCGGCAGCACTCCTTCCCTTCTTGCGGGAAAAGAGACAATTGAAGTCAGTCTCAAAGACATTAAGCTCTTCCTGTCTCCCGAATCCTTCTTCCAGCTCAATTTCACCCAGGCTGAAAAAATGTATGAGACAGCAGTTTCTAAAGTCGATCCCTGCGGACTGCTTGTGGAAGCGTATTGCGGGGTTGGTGCCATGAGCTTAATGGCTTCCAAAAAAGCAGAACAGGTGATCGGAATCGAATATATTCAGGATGCCGTTGACAATGCAAAAGAAAATGCAAGACAGAACGGAATCAGAAACTGCGACTTCATCGCAGCTGATGCGGCTGATGGCTTATACAAAGCCGCAAGACTGCGGGCAGTTGACTGCCTGCTTGCCGATCCGCCAAGAAGCGGCATGGATGAAAACATGCTTGATGCAATTCTGAAAGTCCTGCCGAAAAAGATCATTTACATCTCATGCAATCCGGCGACTCTTGCTAAAAATCTCAAAGTGCTCAAGCAGAACTATCTTGTCGAAACCATTATTCCCTTTGATCTCTTTCCCAATACTCCGCATGTCGAAACCATTACGGTTTTAACAAAGAATTCTTAAAACAGCCGTACAAATAAAGAAAACAAGGATTTCAGCAGCATTGCAGCTGAAGTCCTTGTTTTAATGTTAACGATCTGAATGACCTGTACGATTGATTACATTTTTATTGAAATGATGATATTCACATCATCATTTGGCAAGAGCCTGCTGTATTTCTTCTTTCAGCTGCTCATAAGTGATTGTTTCTGCTGTACCTGCTTTTCCTTCCGGATTTGTCAGAGAATTGCTGATATTCGGTTTTACAAGAACACCGTCTTCAATCTCTCTGTATTTTCCCTGCCATCCGCCGGATATTCTGTATATTCCTTCGTAGCCTTCCAGCCATTTCAGGCAATAGACAGCCCGATCGCCGATCTCAGGATAATAATAACCGTCTGGAACTTCAGCAACATACTTTGTATTCAATTCTTCATCGCTCAGCTTATCAAACATGAATTCGCGATGAATACGTCTTTCTTCTTCTGTAGCAAATGCATTGATCGTATCGATGGCGAGTGCATATCCGCCGGTTTCATTCAGCCGGATATCCGTGCCTTCTTCAGCATCCCCATACAGTGATTCAATAACATGAATTGTTTCAAGTGTGTGAATAAAGCCGGAGCCTTCAGCAGCAGCCATCTCAAAATCAGTCACTTCTCCATAGATAACGGCATCGCATTTTGAAAGCATGTCTGCAGTGCCGTTAAAGTGTTCGATCAGATCAGGCGAACCGCCTCCGCTCACGATGATATCTTCTTCTGCAGGCATCTGTTTACTGTCATTGTTTTCAGCTGCCGCTTCTGCAGTGCATCCTGCAAGCAGTGCAGAGATACATGTTAACGCAATGATTCTTCTGTAGTTCATATAGGTCCCTCCCTCAATACAGATGATTTACAACATTGATATCGCATTGCTGCGGAACTAAAACTTCCCTGAATCCATGTACCGCCGTTTGAATATAAGAGTCTGTTTTCGTCTTCAGAAGCAGTACTTATCTCTGAATCATCCGCATTTACAGATACTGTATCCGAATGAATCAAAGAAACCAATAAGAATAAAATCATAATACATCGCATGCTTTACATTTGCCCTGTCACTCCTTTCTTCAATTTGATCAAATGAATCACGCATCAGTTGCAGTAAACAAGTATATAAAATATATATAGCACATTTATGCATATACACAAGTGTATATATGTAAATTTATCAAATGACCAAAAAGCTATACAAATGAGGAGTATGGTTTTCTGAACTACAGGTTAAGACAAACAATTTCAGCAATTACTGAATATCTGATCACGATCAGCCGTTGTCTTACAAAAGCAGAAAGAGACATAGCTGTGTATTGCATATGATTCTGTACGTAGAATTCATTCCAGAAAGCATCATCCCGCCCGATTGACTTCAGTACTTCAACGTACTAAACTTACTTCATTGAATGAACAAAATGAAAGGACCGTTCTTATGATCAATGAAAAAATGAAGAATTACGGCAACAACCGTTCGGTAATCCGTGACCTGTTTGAATTCGGCAATCAGAGGAAAGCTGAAATCGGTGCAGAAAATGTATTTGATTTCTCACTCGGCAATCCCAACGTGGCTGCCCCTGCCGATGTCAATGCAACGATCATCGATCTGCTCAATACAAAAGATGATATTTATCTGCATGGCTATACTTCCGCGCAGGGAGATGCCAATTGCCGCGAAGCGATCGTAAACGATCTGAACAAAAGATTTTCCACTTCCTTCCGCAAGGAAAATCTGTATATGACATGCGGTGCTGCCGCTTCTCTGAAAATTATTCTGAGTGCTCTTTACACGGAGGGCGATGAAGTTGTCGTCTTCACTCCCTACTTCCCGGAATACCGTGTCTTCATTGAGACAACCGGTGCAAAGTGCGTGGAAAGTGCATGTGATCCCGACACGCTGCAGATTGATTTTGATATTCTCTCTGAAGCAGTCAATGAGAAAACAAAAGCTGTCATTGTCAATTCTCCGAACAATCCTTCCGGTGTTGTCTATACGGAAGAAAACATTGCAAAGCTCGGAAAACTGCTTGAAGAGCGTTCCGCAGAATACGGACATGCGATTTATCTCATCACCGATGAGCCTTACCGTGAGCTTGTCTATGACGGAATCACTGTTCCTTTTGTCACAAAATATTACCGTGACACAGTTGTCTGCTACAGCTTCTCCAAATCACTTGCTCTTCCGGGTGAAAGAATCGGATATATTCTTGTACCGGATGAAGTGACAGATGCAAAGGATGTCTACGCTGCTGTCTGCGGTGCCGGCAGAGCACTTGGCTATGTATGTGCCCCTTCCCTGATGCAGCATGTTCTGGAAAGATGCACCGGTCAGGTTTCCGATCTTGATGAATACAAAGAAAAAAGAGATCTGATCTACAACGCATTGACCAATATGGGATTCACCTGCATTCATCCTGACGGAGCATTCTATCTCTTTGTCAAGTCACCGATCGCTGATGCAAAGGAATTCAGCAACAAAGCAAAAGAATTCAATCTTCTGATTGTCCCTGCCGATTCATTCGGCACACCGGGATTTGTACGCATTGCATATTGTGTTGCGACCGATATGATCAGACGCTCTCTGCCTGCTTTTGAAAAGCTTGCAGAATGCTATGCAGAAGAACTGAAAAAATAAGCAAGCCGACCGCCGCAAAGGCGGTTTTCTTTTCGGTGCTTTCAGTCTCTTTCCGTGGTATGATCCTTATGTTATGAAATACGAAATCACAAAAGACGGTTTCAGGATTTCTCCCAACCCTTCTCTGAAACATAGGAAGGTTGAAGAATTCCTTGATGAATACTGTCAGTCAAAACGGAATAAATATCTGCTTGTCAATCAGAAAAGGATTCTGCTGGATGATACACCTGTCAAAGATCTGAGTGAAGAGATCGGATTGCGTTGTCTCTGCATACTGAATGAGGAAAATGACATTGACTGGGTGTTGGGTGAAACACCATGCGAAGTCATTTATGAAGATGCATTTGTGTTTATTGTTCATAAGGAAGCAGGTATCATCATCCATGGAGAACCGGATGATACAAAATGCCTGAATGCAATGGCTGCCAGGTGGCTGAATGATCATGATCTGCACATTCCCGTGCGTCCTTTGCACAGGCTTGACAAAGATACGAAAGGCCTTGTCATGTATTCAAAGATTCCCTTCTTTCAGCCCTGGCTTGATCAGCAGATGGAGAAAAAGGAAATCAGAAGGCACTATATGGCAATTTGTGTTGGCAAAGCAGAACCCGGCATGAAATTCACATGTACCGGATCTATCGGACGCGACCGTCATAAAAGCGGAACCTACCGGATTTCAAAGACAGGTGTAACTGCCTGCACAAAAGCCGAAGTTCTGGCAAAAAAAGGAAAGTATCTTCTGATCGGCTGTACGCTTGAAACAGGCAGAACTCATCAGATCAGAGTTCACCTTTCCGACAGAGGATTCCCGATTGTCAATGATCCGCTCTACGGAAAGGTATCAAAAGATTTCAGTGAAATGGGTTTATGGGCTGATGAGATTGAATTCAGAAGTCCGCTCAGCAGAAAGAAACATAAGATTCATGACAGAATGATCAGTGAATATGAACAGTTCGGATTGGAGAAATGAATATGAAGTATGATTTTACATCCATCATCGACCGCAAAGGGTTTGATGCAATCGCAGTTGACCTGCCTGAAAACTATCTTGGAAACTATGGTGCAGTCAGGCGTGAAGATGGCTTTGATGTCATTCCAATGTGGGTGGCAGATATGAACTTCCCGGTTGTACCGACCATTCAGGAAGCGATCATCAATCGTGTCAATCACCCGGCTTTCGGCTATTTTTCACCCCGCAAAGAGTATTTTGAGCTGATTGAAAAATGGCAGAAGGAAAGAAACGGCGTCACCGGTCTTGAAGACAGACACATCGGATACGAAAACGGCGTGTTAGGCGGGGTTGTCAGCGCAATGAATGTGCTGGCATCCAAAGGCGACAATGTCCTGGTTCACTCCCCGACCTATATCGGCTTTACGATGTCGTTGAAAAACAACGGATACAACATTGTCCACTCACCCCTGATCAAAGATGAAAACAATATCTGGCGGATGGATTATGAAGACATGGAGAAAAAGATTGTCGAAAACAAAATCCATGTGGCAATCATGTGCAACCCTCATAACCCGAGCGGCAGAGTCTGGACAAAGGAAGAACTTGAAAAAGCGATGGAAATCTATGAGAAGCATCAGGTCTGGGTGATCTCGGATGAAATCTGGTCAGATCTTCTTCTTAACGGCAATCACCATATTCCGACCCAATCCGTCAATGCCTATGCACATGACCATACAGCTGCCTTCTATGCGCCAAGCAAAACCTTCAACCTGGCAGGTCTGATCGGCAGCTATCACATCATCTACAATGACTGGCTCAGAGAAAGAGTCGAAAAGGAGTCTTCCCTTTCCCATTACAACTCAATGAATGTTCTCTCGATGTATGCGCTCATCGGTGCTTATCAGAAAGAAGGATATGAATGGGTTGATGAACTCAAAGAAGTACTTTCTGAAAATGTCAGATTTGCATGCGATTATATCGAAGAAAACTTCAAAGGCGTATCGCTTTCAAGACCCGAAGGTACATATATGCTGTTTATCGACTGCGAAGAATACTGCAAAGCGCATGGCATCGATATGGACACACTGCTTCACAGAGGATGGAAGTATGGTGTCTACTGGCAGGATGGCCGTCCTTTCCATGGAGAATACTCCATCCGTATGAACCTTGCCCTTCCTCTTTCAAGAGTGAAGGAAGCATTTGATAGACTCAATCAATATGTCTTCAATGACTGAGCAAGGCATAAGCAGCCGGTTGTGATGTCAGTTGCCGGAATATGACAGTCTGAAAATCTGAGAGAAGCACGGATCTTCTGCACAGCTGCGATGCAGTGAGGTCTGTGCTTTTTTAAGAGCTTATTTCCTTTCAGCAAAAATCTTCAGCATCAGCGCAGAAGAAAAATATAATCCCCTCCTCTTTCAGATCCGAAAAAAACATATGCATTTGATTTCGTTTTGTGGTAATTTACATAGGTACCTATATTTTTGGAGGGCTGGAAATGGAAGAAAATGCAGTCAGACTCCTGATCAGATGTGCCCGGCATCTGAATCATGGACACGGCAGGCGTCCCGCACAGGAGCGGATCCTGTACCTGCTGATGAGAAACGGGAACATGTCTCAGAAGGAACTTCTTCAGCACATGGATGTTGCCCAGGGATCACTGAGCGAAATTCTCATCAAACTGGAAAATCAGGATCTTGTGGAAAAGAAAAAGAATCCCCTTGACGCAAGAAGCACTGTGCTTTCACTCAGTGAAAAAGGCAGAGCAATTGCGGTTGAAAACCATAAGATCTGGCGTGAGAATGAAGAACATCTTCTGGATGCACTGAATGAAGAGGAAAAGGAAAACCTGCAGTCCATCTGTAAAAAGCTCCTGCAGAGCTGGGAGGTCTGAAAATGATGAAATTCATGAAGAAATACTGGATCGCCGCCGTGTTTGCGGCGCTGTTCATGATCGGCGAAGTCGCAGTGGATCTGATCCAGCCGGCAATGATGGAAAAAATCGTCAACGAAGGTATCTTAGGCATCAACAGCGGCGGAATCAGCGATATGGATCTGGTCATCTCAACCGGCATCAGGATGATTCTTGTTGTCATCTGCGGGGGAACATCCGGCATTTTATGCGGTGTGCTCACAAACTGGTGCGGACAGAACTTCGGCAACGAGATCCGCAAGGCATGCTTTGAAAGAATCATGCATTTTTCCTTTGAGCAGACAGACCGCTTCTCCGCCGGTTCCCTGATCACCAGAATCACCAGCGACATCACTCAGGTGCAGAATCTGATGATGCAGTTCACCCGGGGCGGAATCCGCTGTCTGATGTTTCTGATCGGCGGCAGCCTGGCATTGCTCAGACTGGATATGAGTTTCCGTTCTGTCATCATGATTGCAATTCCGCTGATTCTTCTGGATGTTGTTCTGATTGTATGGAAAACAAGCCCTCTTTTCACCCTTCTGCAGAACCGGCTTGACTCAATGAACTCGGTCATTCAGGAAAATGTCGAAGGAGCTCGTGTCGTCAAGGCATTTGTTCAGGAAAAGAAAGAAGAAAAGCGTTTTGAGAAAGCAAACAATGATCTTGCATCCACCCAGCTGCAGGTACTGATCTATCTGACATGGATGCGGCCGGTGATGAATATCATTCTGAATATCGGTATTGCGGCAATCCTGATCATCGGTGCCGGCAGAGTCAGAGCAGGCATGATGGCACCGGGCACGATTATGGCGGCCATCACCTATATCTCCCAGATACTGAACGGTCTCATGATGCTGGCGATGATCTTCCAGTCCGTTTCCAGAGGGGCCGCCTCTTCCAGACGACTGAAGGAAATCCTTATGACAGAACCGGCTCTGAAGGACGGTACGCAGGAAGCACCTGAAGAAAAAGGACAGATCACATTTGAACATGTTTTCTTCCGCTATCCCGGCAATGATGCTGAAGTTCTGAAAGACATCAGTCTCAAGATCGCTCCGGGTGAATTCCTGGCTGTCATCGGTTCCACGGGTTCGGGTAAAAGCTCGCTTGTTCAGCTGATTCCGCGTTTCTATGACGTCAGTGAAGGAAGTGTCAGCGTGGATGGGATGGATGTGCGCGATTATAAGCTGAATGATCTGCGTTCCAGAATTTCCTATGTGCTGCAGAAAAGCGAACTGTTTTCAACCACAATCGGGGACAATATCGCAATCGGCAATCCGGAAGCTTCCTTTGAGGAGATTCAGAAAGCCGCAGAATCCGCACAGGCATCAGAATTCATCACATCACAGAAGCACGGCTACGACACAGAAGTAGCTGAAGGCGGCATGAGTCTTTCCGGCGGTCAGAGACAGCGGACTGCAATTGCCCGTGCCCTGCTGAAAAAAGCATCCATCATGATCTTCGATGATTCCACAAGCGCTCTGGATCTGAAAACAGAAAAAGCTTTCCGGGATGCCCTGCTGAAGGAATATCCGGATGTCACCAAAATCATCATTGCCCAAAGAATTTCCTCCGTCATGTATGCCGACAGAATTGCGGTGATCAACGACGGCGAACTGATCGCATGCGATACACATGAAAATCTGATGAAGACCTGTGAAATCTATCAGGATATCTGCAGCTCCCAGATGAAAGGCGGTGAAGAAGATGAGTGAGAACAAATACAAGTCCAGAAGTGCGGAAGTCGGTTTCGGCAGAAGACCGCGCGGCGGACTGGTGGAAAAGCCCAAAGACGGCAAAGACACCCTGAAGCGTCTGCTTTCGTTTTTTGCAAAAGAAAAAAATTCCGTCTTTCTTCTCATCCTGATCGTCGTCATCGGCACTGCCGCTTCTGTGGCAGCTCCAGGATTTCAGAGCAGTGCGATTGACACCATCACAGCCGGTCAGTATGATGACGTCTTCAAATGGGTCGGACTCATGCTGGCGGGATATCTCACCTACGGTGTTTCCACCCTGCTGCAGGGATATCTCAGTGCCCATCTGAGTCAGAAAGTCATCCGCAGACTCCGCAGCGAGCTGTTTGTCAAAATTGCAACCCTTCCCGTTTCCTATATCGACTCACACTCCCATGGGGATCTGATGAGCCGCATGACCAATGATGCGGATAATATTTCCAATGTCATTGCCGAAAGCATGACATCTCTGGTTTCGGGTATTCTGACACTGAGCGGTACGGTCGCAGTCATGCTGTGGTATTCCGTGCCGCTGACATTATTAACCTGCTCAACGATTCTGATTACCATCCTGCTGACGGCATTTCTGACAAAAAAAGTGCGTGTATTCTTTTCGAGAAGACAGATTCTTTTGGGAAAGCTCAACGGCATGATTGAAGAAATGATCCGTGACACCCACACAGTGACCGCCTACAGCATGCAGGAAAAAGCATCTGCTGATTTCTGCGTGACAGCCGACGATCTGACAAAAGCAGGTATTGCGGCAGAAATCGTCTCCGGCTCCATGGGGCCTCTGATGAGCATGCTCAACAATGTATCCTTCGTCATTGTCGCTGTTTTCGGTGCCTGGTTTGCTTTAAA
The DNA here is from genome assembly GCA_030525525.1 of Erysipelotrichaceae bacterium. GTDB lineage: Bacteria > Bacillota_I > Bacilli_A > Erysipelotrichales > Erysipelotrichaceae > Bulleidia. The sequence continues at coordinate 1,772 of JAUNEN010000059.1, read as the reverse complement.
AGGATATATTTCCATCGGTGTTATTTCTGCTTTCATCATCTACTCCAAACAGTTCTCGCGGCCGATCAATGAAATTGCCCAGCTCTACGGACAGATTCAGACAGCTTTAGCCGGAGCAGAAAGAATCTTTGCAGTGCTGGACGAAAAAAGTGAAGACAGAAGCGGTGAAACGCTTCCCGAAAAACTCACCGGCAGCATTGAATTCAGGAATGTCTGCTTCTCCTATATTCCCGGCAAAGAAGTCATTCACGACTTTTCACTCAATGTGGAACAGGGAAAAAAGATTGCCCTTGTCGGCGCAACCGGTTCCGGCAAGACGACTGTAATCAATCTGCTCATGCGCTTTTATGACATTGACAGCGGTGAAATTCTGATCGGCGGAAAGAATATCAAAGATATTTCCATCGACAGCCTTCGCAGCCATGTCGGCATTGTATTGCAGGATACTGTGCTCTTTCATGACACTGTACGCAATAATCTGACCTATGCAAAGGAAAACATCAGCGAGGATGAACTGAAAAAAGCCGCCAGAATCTCCAATGCGGACAAAGTCATCCGTCATCTGCCCAAAGGCTATGAAACGGTTCTGGCCGCTTCCGGTTCCGATCTTTCCCAGGGGCAGAGGCAGCTGCTTGCGATCGGCAGAGCATTTGTATCAGATCCTGACATTCTGATTCTCGATGAAGCGACATCTTCGGTTGATACCAGAACCGAGAAGAATATTCAGGATGCGATGACAGAACTGATGAAAGGCCGGACATCTCTGATCATTGCCCACCGCCTGTCCACCATCCGTGATGCGGACCGGATTATCGTCATGGACCACGGTGAAATCAGTGAACAGGGTTCACATGAGGAACTGATCCGGAAAAAAGGAAAATACTGGCAGCTGTATATGACCCAGTTTGCCGGCCAGTCAATCTGATTGTTTCGGGAGTTCTGCATTTCGGCAGACTCCCTTTTTTCATGAGCAGGAAAACCGATGCCGGTCAGATGCAAAAAGAGAGGCTGTTTATTTAAACGAGCCTGCTCTTTTCTGTTATTCTTCTGTTTCTTCCTGAACAGCTTCACTTTCAGGTTCTTCTGAAGGAGTTTCACATTCTTCAGTTTCCGGTTCAGGTTCACTGCATTCTTCTTCAGCTGCTTCTTCAGGTTTGTCTGCCGGTTCTTCTGAAGGAGTTTCGCATTCTTCAGCTTCCGGTGCAGGTTCGCAGCAATCTGCTTCAGCTGCTTCTTCGGGTTTGTCTGCCGGCTCTTCCTCCGGCTTGTTTTTCTTATCAAGGGCCTCTTCAACCTTTTTTGCAAGCTGTGCTGAAGAGATGAATGTGACAGCGGCAATTGCAGCAGTACTGATCACTGCAATACCAAGCTTCAATAATGATTTCATCATATACCTCCTTGTTTGACCATTGGTCAGTCTACATTTTCAGTATACATCACATGCATTCAGTTTCAAGTGTGATGAACTTAAGATTGATCTGTTTTATGGAGCCCGCTTTCATCCAGACGGTAAACTGTATCCGCACATTCTCTGATATAGAGCCTGTCATGACTGACGGAGATCACGCATCCTTTGAATTCTCTGATCATGTTCCGGATCACGGGTGCAGAAAGCGGTGAAAAGTTTCTGGTAGGCTCATCAAGAATCAGCACATTGGCTTCATCCAGATTCATTTTGAGAAGAAGTACCTTTGCCTTCTGTCCGCCGGAAAGATTACGGACGGCATGTTCCATTTCATCGGTTGTATAGCGCATGGCACCAAGATACTGCC
>JAUNEN010000139.1 GCA_030525525.1 Erysipelotrichaceae bacterium | reverse complement strand
GGTAGGATTAACTTAAAACAAAAAATGCCAACCTTTATATAGGTTGACACCATTGCTCTTAATAATCCCGTTTTTACCTTCTCGGAAATCTTCCTTTTTGTTGAGAAAGGGAAAGATCTGGCCGGCATTTTCAATATAGCTGTCAATGTTGGTTCCGGGTTTCACCAGAATGTCGATGTCAGTGGATAATCTTACGGGATTATCCAGGATCAGCATTAAACTGGTTCCTCCTTTGAAACAGAAAGGCATGCCAACCTTCTGAATTGCTTCAAGTAAACCGAATGCGTACAGAGCACGTTCGATAAGACTTGGATCAGAACGATATTTTTGTTGCAGTTCACGAATGTAATCAAGCTCATAAATTCTTTTGTCGATCATTTGTATCCTCCAGCACAATACAGGTTTGTTCATGGATGAAATCACGTATGATCTTTTCAATGCCCCTCCGCCGGGCATATCGGAACATTTTAGGTTGATTGATGAGATATTTTTGAAACGACTCCTCATAAATGGCACGGTATTCTGAGCGCGACAGGATAGAGCCGGAAATACCGCGGGCGAACAGATCTACAAGAAGCTTTTCAAGGGATGCCTGCCGGTCATGACCAAGTGGCGGGGGTGACTCTGAAATCAGCTTGTGTACAACGATGGTTTCATCTGTGGCATATTTGTAATACTCATTTATGTCCGGATTATGCAGTACATGGGGATAACGGTTAAATAAGAGATTAAATATGCTTTCATCCAGCATGCTTTCAACTTCAACAAAAATCGTGTTCTTTGCCATCAGATGATTCACAAACTCATTCATCTGGTAAAGTTCCCATATTTGAAAGTCTACCAAAGGGTAAACATCCCGAATCAGAGCAGCAACATCCCGGGCGGTGCCGGTCAGGTCATAGGAATATTTCTTCTTTGAAGTACTGATAAAATGTCCTTTGCTTATTCTGGTGATTTCACCTGAATTACATTTAGTTTGCAAAATGTTATAAATGGTGGATCTTCCGATATCAGGCATTTTTTTGTGGAGAGCATCCGCAAATTCTCTGCTGGTGAAGGAACGGTGGTTGTCAATGAATTCTTCTGCTATGCTTTTCAACTCAGTTACCTCCGGATATTTGGCAAAAAATATAGGAATTGCCAAAAGTCCAGATTAACCATACATTGTATTCGCGTAAAATTAAATAGATTATCGGCAAAAAAACGAAAAATTGCCAAAAGTCCAGAATTGTCGCTTTAAATGATTATTCTGTGAAGCAGATTATCCATTGATTATGAATCAGCATCAGGGATGATTCTTTGGATGAGTTCCCTGCACAGCTCAATGTCAGAAGAGAGAACATGCCTGAAAATAAGATTGGATGTGAAATCCAGTGAATTGAATACAGCTTCTAAACCAATCATGAAATGATCCTTTCTTGCAAAGAGCTTTTAATGCCCCTGATTTTATATTCAATTCAAAGAACTTAAATCCTCATTGAAAGGGAGAACTATTTCAAAGTACAGAGGAAAGGGAGTGCAAATTGAGGAAATCGAGATATCTTTCAGAATGAAATCTGAAACGCAGAAAGAATGCAGTCATTTGCTTTTTGTCTGCATGATGGTTCATATTGACCATATATGAGAAGATCATCTGCAAATATTGATTTCAATGATAAACAACGCCAACCGGTCATAGGTTGGCGTTGTTGCTTGCTTTACAGAATGATTTATTCAGATGCTCTGATCTGTGGTAATTTGACCTTCAGATGTGCGATTGTTTTTTTAACTGTTCCGTATTCTGCCACAGAAACCGCATGAAGCATTATACAACCGATCAGAAGCTCTTTCTGAGTTCTGATACATTTGATAAGCTTATTTCAGATGAGGAATAAAACTATGAAGAAGCTGATACTTAAACTGTCAATTCTGATCAGTCTGCTTTTCACATTGCTGCCGGTGAATGCTGTATATGGATTTAGTGATGTTCCGGCTAATGCTTATTATGCTCCGGCAGTGAACTGGGCTGTCAATCATAATCCGGCAGTCACAACCGGTACAAGTGCGACTACATTTTCACCGAATGCAAAATGCACCCGTGCACAGGCAGTGACATTTCTCTGGCGGGCAATGGGATGTCCGGATGCTGTGCATCCATACAATCCATTTGTCGATGTCAAACAGGGAAGCTGGTATGAAAAGGCTGTGATGTGGGCCAAAGAGAAGAGGATTACAACAGGAACTGATGCATATCATTTCTCTCCCAATGCAGCATGTACACGCGCACAGATTGTCAGCTTTTTATGGCGTGCCATGAGTATGCCTGAGCCTTCAAATAACTCGTCAACTTTCCGTGATGTGAAGCGGGGAAGCTATTATGAGAAAGCTGTATTATGGGCATGCAATCATAATCCGGTGATTACGACCGGTACATCAAGATATGCATTCTCACCTGATGCTGCATGTACCCGTGCACAGATTGTCACTTTCCTGTATCGTCTGAATCCAAAACAACAGGCAGAACAGGCACCTTATCTGATGGCCGGATATGCATGGGCAGAGGAAAACAAATATTTTGATATCGCCAGAATTGACTGGAAGTGTGATCAGGATGCAGTTGATACCTATTGGTGTGTCATGAACTGGTATGCCGCAAGCGAAGAAGACGGCAGGTATACAGGTGTGGCTGACGGCTCCGGATATGCCGGATTCCAGGATATAGGCGGTGTGCATAAAGTTATCATGTCTATATGGAATACTGACCGCGGCAAGCCGGTGGTTGAATATTCAAAATCAGGAAACAGTGCAGATTTCTCGGGTGAAGGAACCGGTGTGCAAGTGCTCATGGAATATCCATGGGAAGTCGGTGTCTGGTATACAATGCAGATTGAAGCACGTACTGAAAACGGCAAGACCGTATATTATCAATACGTAACACCTGAAAACGGACAGACAGAATTGATCTGTGCCGTCAGCTTCCCGAGACCCAATATTGGATTCACATGGCTGTGTGCTTTTCAGGAAGACTGGCTTTCAAACAATCTGTCACGCAGCTGCTATCTGAGAAATGCATGGACCCGTACACTGGGAAATGAGTATTGGGATCGGCGCAATGATTATTGGGTATCGAATACTTCCAGAAATGCGGCCGGAACAAACAATGTCAGATATAACTGTGATTTTGCCAAAGCAGGCAATACCCTCTGGATGCAGAGCGGAGGTTCTGATTACTCAATCAAGTGCAGAATTGCACTGCCGGGATGGATTACAGTCGACGAATAATCAAATATAATGAAAACTGTCTGATCCTGATCGGAGTATCTGAATCATTCAGCAAACATACAGAAAGAAACAGCTTATGACCAACCTGGGAATCCAAACAATCTATGTAAATAATCTGGATCTGGAAAGATTCTCTTTGATGCTGGATAACAATTCCCAGTGCTATAAGTTCTATTGGTTAGAGGCTCTTGTCAATCTGCTTGTCAGAGACGGGAAGAAGGATGTTTCTTTTCATGAAGCAGCATACGAAATGATCATAGAAGCATGGTATACGGTCTCTGAATATCATCTCCATATGGGCAGTGTTTACGGCACTGAAAGCAGAAATGCAATAGAGAGGGCTGTGAATTATATTCAGTCAAAATCAGATTTAAGCAGTTCTGCTCAGAGAGACAAAATAGAAGAAGTAATCAGGTCATGTGAACATGATCATGAATTTCTGAAGATCATCAATCAGATGACGGATGATGTACCGTATCGTCTTCTTTCTCCGTTTGTTCCGGAATTAAAAGGCAATGACAGATTGTGGCATTCTGATCAGAAGCTGATTGAATACTTCAATCTGATCAATCAGAAATCATTACTGCCGTATTATATGGAATTTGAATCTCACAGTCATAAGTATGTTCACTGGAATGATCCATGGACAGCAATGGTGAAGGATAACTATATCCTCATTCTTGAATGGATACGATCAAAGAAGATCCGCTATCTTCAGGACCGCAATCCCGGTGTACCGGGAATTGTATACAAACTTGATATTGTCACAGCCAGAAAGCTGAATCATGTTCATCACTTATGGGATGCAGTCATGGAGAAAGACGATGTCATCGATATCTACACAAACAATGTACTGAACGGCAAACGCTATGATATCGATCACTTTATCCCATGGTCATATGTGATGGCGGATGAGTTATGGAATCTGACACCTGCCGAGAAAGCAAGCAATATATCAAAATCAAATCATCTTCCAAACTGGGATAAAACATTCAATGCTTTTGTAAACAATCAGCTTCAGCTGCATGGATTCATTCATAAGGATGATCATATCCGTGAATTGTTTGAAAAATGCAGAAACAGCAATCTGAATACGCTATGGGCATCTGATCTGTACAACGTCAATGATGAAGATCAGTTCAGATCATTGCTCAAAGAGAATATGAGACCTGTATACAATGCAGCAAGGCTGCAGGGATACAGCATCTGGCTTCAGCAGTAATAGTGAAAGTTGGAAAATAAGAAATAACTGAAAAAATATATTAATTTCAGAAAGCAATTGGGGGGAGAATATGAGTTTTATTGAAGTTCCGGCTATCTGTCCGCTGTGTGATGGAGACCTGTATCTGGAGATTAATGATGATACACCTGATGATGAGATAATTGAATGCGCATATTGTAATGCAAACATTCGTGTCGGGGATGCAATTGAAAAATATAATCGAATAAATTTTCCTGAGAGGTTTGAACCTGTTTCAGTAAATGATACGAAACCAATAGCGAGTAACAGCATTTTTGATATTGATTCGATCCGACTTGATGTGTTCAGTGGTAAAGAAGCAATCAGTACCGGTATTTTCAATACTGATATCAAGATGTATTTCAATAAAGGAATACCTGGTATTCTTTGGTTTGATCGTGGGCATACACGCGAGTACGAGGTTCTGGATTATTGGTGGGAAGGCCCTAAATATCAGGATCTCATGATCACTGACAATAATTCAAGAACCAAAATTCGAGGTGGGAGAAAGGGCAGAGTAACTGGGGCAGTTGTTGGCTCAATCCTCGCCCCAGGAGTAGGAACCTTGATTGGTGCTGCGGTTGGGACAGGGAAAAAGGAAACTGTCAAAACAAGAGGCCAGACAGTTATGCGCATGGAAACTCAGGAGATACCTGCAGTAGCAAACATGAAATTAAGGGATGTCAGTAGAGATCAGATCATTACAATCGGATTCATGTGCACTTCTGATGTTGATGCGAGAATTCGCAACAGTATCACATGTAATCTTGAAGCTGATAAATATGCAGAATATGTTGATCCGACTCCTGAATCATTACCTGCACCTGAACCTGAGCGTTCTCGAAAACTCTATGAGCCAGTAAACAACGCTCTTTTTTACTGCTCA
>JAUNEN010000138.1 GCA_030525525.1 Erysipelotrichaceae bacterium | reverse complement strand
ATGAAACAGATTTGAAAGTCTCAGTTCTTCTGTTTTTTCAGCTTTGCCTGTTCCATTGTAAATAACATGGAAACTGGGTACCGGCAGTTCAATCGGCTCGTCCCTGTAGATATCTTTTCCATGGTTTCCAAGAAACAGATTCATCGATGCGTGCCAATATCCGAGAAAACGATAAGGCATATTCGGATTCAGTGTAGACTGATGTTCGAAAAAACTCATATTCCATGAATCGACCAGTACACTGACATCATTCTTCATATGCATGTAGATCGCATTGTCCAATGTCACAATTTCAAGATCATTGACATCGGTGTAATCTGTATGCTCAATGGAATTGTACAGTGCCAGTGTCCATTCCTTATGCTTTTCGTTCCCGAAGATGAACCGGAATAATCTGTCTTTGATATTCCTGTCAGCTTTTGGTTTTGATGCGGATTCCGCAGGGATAAACTTCTCGCTTCCGTCACTGTAGCGGATCAATGTACCTGCTCTTTCATTTGATTCTGTGTAAAGAGTAAGCATTTTGGTTATTGAAGTTTTTGTATGTTTTGTGTTCATAATCTGAGGTTCCTTTCAGTATATGTATTTGTCTGAAAGAAACAGCTTCCTCAGAATTTCTTTATATTTTTTCTTTCGCATCCATTGACTGCATGTCCCGTTACAGAAAATGCCTGAAAAAAGGAATCCCTTCTTCTCAAAGAATCCCTGAAAAGCAAGAATATTCTTTTTGACACCCAATGAGGCGGATGCTGTTTACTTTCGTCCCACTCATTCGGCACAGATTGGTTTCACTGTCGCTCCTTTGCCGGAGCCGGCATTGATATAGGCGCAGTGCTTTTTGACATTGCCGGGATATCCGGTCGCTGTGTTCTTTTTACCGTGATTAAAGATGCGGTATAATCGAAAGCGGATGGTAAAACTATGAAATATACAATCGGTGAAGTATCTGAAGCACTGAATCTTTCACGTGAGATGATCCGCTATTATGAAAAGAACGGTGTATTGAAGCTTTCAAGGGATTCAGCAAACAATTACAGATCATATGAAATCATGGATATCTTCTGGCTTCTTGAATCTCTGCAATACCGTGCATGGGGTGTCGGCATCAAGGAAATCCAGGAAGTGCGCAAAGAAAACTTTCATCTGCGGACAGCTGATCTCTTTCAGAAATATGCGCGGGAGCTTGAAAAGGAAATTCTGATCAAAACATTGCTGAAAGAAAGACTGGAAAAGATTTCGATCAATATGCGCACCAGCTTCTACAATCTCGGTAACATTCATATACAGTACATTCCTGCTTACTATACTTTCCATCTGGTAGACGGTCATGGTGATGAATATGAAAGAATCAATGTCAGAAAGCAGATCAGGGATACCCTGTTTACCAATGAACGGATCGGCTTTCTTGACAGCGGCATTCTGATACACAATCACAGTCAGGAATGGATCATGATGATCGAAGAAAAGTATATGAACATGCTGAAGATTCCTGTCATGGAAGGAATGTATTATGAAGAAGGCGGATTTTATATCTGCATGAACGCCGATATCGGTGAAATCGGAAAGATGGATCTTTCACAAGGCAGAAAACTGCAGGATTATGCAGATGAAAAAGGCCTTCAGACACACGGTCAGCTGCGGGGTGTTCTTACCGGCAGAGGCGAAGTGAACGGTGTTTTCAGGCGCATCATGGAAATGCGGCTGAAGATCATCTTTTAAACCCTGAAACCGTTTCATATCAAAAACCCCTTAAATACTGCGGAATGATTCCTGCAGGCAGGAAAACCGCAGTTTTTTTGTGCCGATTTTCGGCTTGACCTTGAAATGATTTCATCATTTACAATGAGATTGTGAAAAGGAGAACAAACAAATGATAACGGAATTATTCACACCTCATAATATCGGAACATGCACAATTCCCAACAGACTCATCGTCCCTGCCATGGTCATGAACCTCTGCACCGAAGACGGATTCATCACCGAACGCTATATCAAATACATGGAAGAAAAAGCCAAAGGCGGCTGGGGTCTTCTGATCACGGAAGACTATGGCGTCAATGAACATGCCAAAGGCTACAGATGCATTCCGGGTCTGTTCAATGATGAGCAGATCGAAGGAAACAAAAAGCTGACAGACACCATCCATCAGTATGATTCCAAGATCTTTGCCCAGATCTATCATGCCGGCAGACAGTCAAGACATTTGGTCAACGGCAATGTACAGCCGCTTGCTCCTTCTGCAATCAAGGATACATTCTGTCTGGATCTGCCGAAGGAAATGACAAAAGAAGAAATCCATCAGATCGTAAAGGATTTCGGATCCACGGCAAGAAGAGTCAAGGAAAGCGGATTTGACGGATTGGAAATCCATGCGGCGCATGGCTATCTCATCTGTGAATTCCTCTCTCCCTTCACAAACAAGCGAGTGGATGAATATGGCGGATGCTTCGAAAACAGAGTCAGATTTCTCGATGAAATCTATGCCGAAATCAGAAAGAATGTCGGTCCTGACTTCCCTGTTCAGGTCCGTATCTCCGCAAATGAATATCTGCTCGGCGGCAGAACCGAAGCAGATGCATATGAACTGGCAAGACATCTCGATGAAATCGGTGTCGACTGCATCCACGTTTCCAACGGTATGTATGCATCTCCGATTGAAAAGCAGATCATTGCCCCGATGTATACAAAACATGCCCTGAACATGGACGTAGCAGAGCAGATCAAAAAGCTTGTTTCCTGCCCTGTCATTGTCACCAACAGAATCAACAATCCGAATATGGCAGACACCCTCATCAAGATGGGAAAAGCTGACTTTGTCGGTATGGGCAGAGGCTCTCTGGCTGATCCGTATCTGCCGAATAAAGCCAAAGAAGGAAAACTTGAAAATATCCGCTACTGCATCGGATGCCTGCAGGGATGCGAAGCAGGTCTTCTCAATGATGATTGTGCAACATGCTTAGTCAACCCGAGAGTCGGCAGAGAATATGAAAAAGAACTGACAAAGACTGAAAACCCGAAGAAGGTCATGGTCATCGGCGGCGGTCCTGCCGGATTAATGGCAGCTGAAACTGCAGCTCTTCAGGGACATGACGTCACTGTCTTTGAAGCAAAAGACACACTCGGCGGTGCATTCAAATCGGCAGCTTATCCGCTCGGCAAAGGCGAACTCTCCACATTTGTTTCTTCCCTCAGAAAGAGCCTGGATGATCTCAAAGTCCCTGTTAAGCTGAACGCTGAAGTGACTGAGGAAACAATCAGAGAATTCAATGCGGATGCGATCATTGTCGCTACCGGTTCAAGACCTCTTCATCTGAATATCGAAGGAATTGACAATGCGAATGTCTTTACTGCCGAAGATGTTCTTCTCGGAAAGAAAGACATCGGCTTCGGACCGGTTGTTGTTTGCGGCGGTGGTGAAGTCGGTGCTGAAACAGCACACTATCTCACCCAGACAAACCAGGACATCACAGTTGTTGAAATGCAGAACGACATTCTCAATGACATGATGCCTCTTTCCAGACAGTGCCTGCTTGGCTATATGAAGGAAACCGTAATCAAGGTCATCACCAACGCAAAAGTTTCCAGAATCACTGAGAATGCTGTTGAATATACAGATGCTGAAGGAAAAACCGTATCTGTTCCTGCCGAAACAGTCATCTCCGCATTCGGCTACAGAGCATACAATCCTCTTGAAGAAACCGCAAAGAAGTATTGCGCAGATGTGCAGACAGTCGGTTCCGCCATCAAGGCAGGAAATGCTCTGACAGCAGTCAGAGAAGGCTATGAAGCAGCTCTGAAACTGTAAAAAAGGAAAAAAATTCCCGGAGTCAATCCGGAAACAATGAGCAGATACCAAGGTGTCTGCTCATTTATCATTTGCACCGATTCCGGAAATACAGATATTTTCGATAATCAATCCTTTTTCTGAATGAAAATCAGCACATATCGTTTCCAGAGACACTGAACATCTTCACATCAAAATCGAAAGTCAGGAAGTGTTACGGTTTTTGTAACACCGGATTTTCAAATCAATGGCACAATGAAATTGCAGCAGGAACACCTCCCTTTAGTTCACGCAGTCACTGCTGCAGCGCACATACATACGAGAACAAAGACCTCTAAAAAAAGTTCATGAATGTAAAACGAATCCCGGATGACTGCCCGGGATTCATTCGTTATACGGTTCATGTGCAATGCACAGTATGTATGACATGAGACTGAATGAGTCACTTTTCAATTTATTCAGCGAAACACTTGCCGATCAAGCCCTGCATGTTTGACAAATGAGAGAAAGTGTTCACAATTTTTGATCTCGGTCTCCGCGCCGCCTTCGACTGCTTTGCGGCAGATCTTTTCCGTATAGTCATAATCATCCATGAAAAAGCCTTCCAGCTCTGCCATACGATATGATGAAAACGGAATTACGGCAGACTTCCTGTTTCCCGGAAAATACTTCTTTACCAACCGGTCAACAATACTCACATCAAATATGGTTGCCACTGACACACGCAAAGGCGCATAAGGAAGATTTCGATGAGGATCATCGGAATAATCACACGGGTAGAAAAAGAGATCAAGCTCAAGTCCATTCAATTTCCGATCCACACTGAAGGCGATTCCCTGTCTGCTGACATTCGCAGGCATCAATTCAAAATAATCGTAATCATAAGGTTCTATGAAAAAGTCAAAGTCTCCAAGTGTTTCAATATAGTCAAACAGCAAAGAATTGAGCTTGATCAGTTTTCTTCTTCCCTTCTCGTCAATTGCCAAAGGACTCACTCCCCAATTAACTTCGTCACTGAGGATTTCGATCAGCTTTGCATTTTTATACTCTTTTGTAAAGGAAGAAGGAAGCAGGGTATTCTGTTTTTCCAGTGTTTCTTTCATTGCAAATCACCTCAATACAATCGGTCTCATATCCTTGTTTTCAGCATAGAATCTCTGATCCACGCAATATTGAGATATTGATTCCCGACAGATTATATCTATGAATTCATTATTGCAAATGAATCATAACAGAGATCTGCAAATCAGAACAGCGGCAGCCTTTTGTTTATGATTTCAATGCCTGCTGATCAGATTTCTTTCCTGACTTCAGATCTGTAATCATATCAGCCATACAGATCATGATTTTTACCAATTCATCCGGTGAATCAGGTTTTTCACCAAAATAGGCTTCCACCAGTTCCTGACACTCTTCCCATTTGTCCATAATTTCCTCCTGTTCAATTCTTTACTCTCAGAATGAAGCGACGAAACTGTAAACATCAGCAGCCTGCTTTCTTTCACTCAACGGTATCCGCTTTTCTGTTTACAACTATATATCAACAGTTTGCAGGCGCAAAAAACATGCCATGGATTTTGCTGTTAAGAATGGCGGATGCAGCAGACCGCAGAACAAAGTCCTTTA
>JAUNEN010000137.1 GCA_030525525.1 Erysipelotrichaceae bacterium | reverse complement strand
ATTTCCACTTATCCGGCTCACCCTTTTGGAGTGGAAGTTAACTTTTCACTTCAGCGACAAAATGCACCATTTTTCAATTCACAAAGAAGCTGATTCCATCGAGTGTGACAGTGCTGTCAGCATCTTTTTCTTCACTCTTACCGATTGTGATGGATGTCATGACATCGTATCCGCACTTTTTGAGGAATGCGATCATATCACGATCATAAGGCATGATTTCAAACTTCAGATCAGTACCGCTCTCTGATGCTTTCTTTTCGGCGGAATTCACAAGAAGTCTGCCGGCGCCCTTTCTTCTCATATCTTTTCTGACAAAGATTTCATCCATCGAAAGCGTATCGTCATTTTCATGAGAAATGCTGTAGCCGATAAATCTTCCGTGATCGCTGACAGCTTCAAGGACATATCCCTGCTTCATTGCATCCTCAAGTCTGTTCAATGCTTCATCTGGATCATCAGCTGCTTTCTGATGATTCTTTACAAGCTGTTCGTCGATGAATGCACTTGAGAGGAATACGAGCTGGTTGATATTCTTTCTGCCGATGCTGATGATTTTGAATTCCGTCTTCTGGGTTTTCTGTGCTGCCGGCTTTTCAGGGATTGTCTCCCACTCGTCGTCATCTTCTAAATCATCATAATCATCTTCGATGATGTAGCGCGGTCCTTCATATTCAATGCCGTTTTCCTCGCACCAGTCCATGGCAGTGACACGATGGCATCTGTCCCTGTAATCATACCAGTCATTGAGCATATGGAATCTTTCAAGGGCAGCCCTGAACATACGGAAAGCACCTCTGCCTCTGATTGCATTGCTCAGCCATTCTTTGATTTCTTCATCATTGACTCTGTTGATGAAGCGTTCCATATTGCCGTAATCGTCAATATCGCGTCTGTCGGGAAGCGGGATCAGATCATCATAATCATATTTTCTGAAATCATCATCATCTTCCCAGACGATCTCTTCTTTCGGAATATAGTAATAAGCTTTGTTGGTATCAGAAGCAGCATCTATTGCCAATATAACCTGATCAAGATTCACTTTCATATGATTCCTCCTATTTCAGAGCTGAAGTGATTTTTCTGACATATTTGGGGCGCTCTTTTTCAGCGCAGTTGCTTAATAAAGTAATCAGTGAGAAGATCTTCAGCTTCTGGCTTGTGTTGTAGGTATCGTCTTTTTCAAGAATCAGAATGGTCGGTCTGATCGCATCAAGAAGCTCAAACTCAGCCATTTTCTCGGATCCCTGCAGCGCCTCAGCAAACTGTTTCTGGATATTCGGATCATGTTTTGCCATATGTCTTCTCCTTAAAGGAAATCCTCATCGTTTTTCTCAGGTGTCACGACAACGGTTTCCATCTGCTCCATTGCTTCATCGATCAGCTTTTCATAGTCAAAGAGTGTTTCGAAGTATTCGCTCTTTTCAATGCTCGGCTTTGTGACCGGATTCTTGGGATCGAAGATTGTGCAGCAGTCTTCAAAAGGCAGAATCGATGTTTCATATGTTCCGATCTTTCTGGCAAGATCAATGATCTCCACCTTGTCATAGCAGACAAGCGGTCTGATCACAGGAATATGAACGACATCATTGATGCAGGCAACACTTTCAAGTGTCTGTGAAGCAACCTGGCCGATGCTTTCACCTGTGCCGAGCGCCAGTGCGCCGTATTTCTTCGCTGTTCTTTCAGCCAGGCGGAACATCATACGTCTCATCAGAGTGACTGCATAAGGATCTCCTGCTGTTTTGTAAATCTGAAGCTGAAGGTCTGTGAAATTGATCAGATGAACATGCATATGTCCCTGATATTCAGAAACCATTGAAGCAAGTGTCAGCACCTTGTTTTTGGCTGCTTCACTTGTATAAGGCGGCGAAGCAAAGTGAATCGCTTCAACATTCAGACCGCGCTTCATCAGCTGATATGCAGCAACCGGTGAATCAATGCCGCCGGATAACAGCAGCAGTACCTTGCCGTTGATGCCGGCCGGATATCCGCCTGCTCCGGGAATCTTTTCAGATGTGATGTATGTGTCTTCACTGTGCACTTCTACTCTGATTGCAAGTTCAGGATCATGCACATCAACTTTCATATCTGTATTCTTCAGGATTCTTCCTGCACATGCACGGTTGATCTCATCCGAACGCATCGGGAAGGATTTGTTATGACGCTTTGAAATCATCTTGAATGTCTTCTTGTTAGATTCCGAAGCAATTCTGAAGCATGCATCTGAAATGGAATCGATATCGCTCGGCACCTTTTCGGTGAATGAGAAGGAACTGATTCCGAAGACCTTCTTCAGCTTTTCTTTGATCGCTTCATGATCTTCGCCGTTGAGCTTGATGTAAATGCGGTCATATGCTTTGCGGTATTCCAGCTTTTCAAAGTCTCTCAGCATATATTTCACATTTCCGTAAAGGCGGTTGATGAAGTCTTTTCTGTTTTTTCCTTTTGTGCTGAGCTCGCCGAAGCGGATCAGAACTGTATCATATTCAGCCATATTGTGTGATGATCTCCTTTAATGCTTTGATGAACTGTTTCACTTCGTCCATGCTGTTGTGATAAGAAAGAGAAACACGGATGCAGGATGAAGCACGGACGTCATTGTACCCCATTGCGCTTAATACATAGCTTGGATCGGTTGATTTGGAAGCACATGTGCTTCTTGCCGAAACCATGAATCCTTTGCGGTTGAGCGCATTCTGCATGACTTCGCTCGGTATCTTTTCATAAGAGAAGTTGATAATCGAAGAAACATGATGTTCCGGATGGTTGATTTCAACCCCTTCAATCTTTCTTAATTCACTTTCAAGAAAGCTGCTCATTTCTTCAATTTTCTCATGATATTTCGAACTGTTTTCAAGGGCAAGTCTCAGCGTTTTTGCAAAGACCATATTGACGCAGGCATTGCTTGTGCCGCCTCTGTATCCCTGTTCCTGCTCGCCGCCATTGATCACCGGTTCAAAAGGTACATGTTTCTTTTTGATCAGAATTCCGCTGCCTTTGAGGCCTTCGAGTTTATGAGCGCTGATTGAAGCCAGATCAATATATTTGAGATCGATGGGCACCTTGCCGATGGATTGGGTGAGATCAGCATGCATATAGGCATGCGATTTCTTTTTGACAATCTCGGCGATCTCTTCAATCGGATTGATTGAACCGACTTCATTGTTGACATGCATGATCGATACAAGTGCTGTGTCTTCTCTCAGTGCCCTGAGCACCTGGGCAGCACTCACCGTTCCCTGTTCATTTACGGGCAGATAAGTGACTTCATATCCGAAGACTCTTTCCATCTGTGCACATGCATTCATAATCGAGGAATGCTCGATATTTGTCGTGATGATATGTTTCTTATTGCTTTCTGCAAAGCACACACCTTTAATCGCGGACGTATTGGATTCACTCGAGCCTGATGTAAAGATCACTTCATCAGGTTGAATATCCAAAAGCCCGGCTATTGCTGACCGGGCCTTTTCCATCATTCTGCTGATCAGACTGCCTTCATCATACAATGATTCACTGTTTACATAGTATTGATCGAGCAGCTGCTTATACGACTTCAGAACTTCCGGATTGATATTGGTTGTGCTCGCATTATCGAAATAGATTCTATGCTGCACTCTTTGCGTTCTCCTTGATCATTGATTCATAATTGCCCGGATGGATTTTCTCAATCGTGGCAATCGCGGTTGTCAGAGCCTGTGTATATTCACCGTTTCTGAAGCTTAATTCGCTTCTGGTCAGTTCGGTATCAATATCAGCATATGTGGAACGGTATCTGTTGCCGAATACGATTGTATTCTCAACCATGACGACTGTGCCGACAACATTGTTGACATTGTTGTAGAGCTGATAGATGAAGGAAAGAGCTTCCTGAAGGGTTGAATTCATGAGCTGAATGTTCAGCGGTGTCTCATTCATAAGGTTATTCAGGGAATCAATATACTTTGATGCCTTCTGCATATCCTTTTCATAGGCAGCTGAGATATTGGGAAGCTTGTATTTGCGGATCTTGACCTGCATCTGATTCATGATGATCTGCAGTTTGACAAGCTGCTTCTTCGCTCTGTCTTCATCGGAACTGCTGGCTTCAATCTTCTTGCGGACTTCGGTGATATCATTCGAGCAGGCAACAAGATCATGGTTGATCCTCTTCAGCGATTCAAGAATCACGGATGCCGGTGAATTGCCGTTTGCTGCACGATTGAGCAGATCAGGCAGTTCTTTGTTCAGTCTGTTCAGCTGATCATTCTGGTTCTTCAATGTATCGCTGATCGCATTCAGGCCGTATCTGTCCGCATACTTTTCATATGCATGATTGACGAAGCGTGAATTGCGGTTGGCTTCATTGACGATCTCTTCGGTTTCGGTAATCAGATTTGCAAGCTCATAATCAGCCTGTGTTTCCTTCTTGATTTCTGCATCCATCTGGGAGATCCGTTCTTTATAATCATCCAGATGTGCACGGACTCCTTCGGTATTGCCGGTCTTCAGTTTCTTCAGATCGTCCTTGAGAGCAACTGTCATGAGTGACAGATTCTTTTCAGCTTCCAGATGCTTGAGATATACACCCTGCTTTCTCGCTCTTGCATAATCACGGTGGAGTGATTCAGCCATCTTCGGGATAATGCCGCGTGCATCTTCAATCAATGAAGGCATGGAATCCAGCATTGCTTCGAGTTCATCAATACTTGTACGGATATGATCCAGTTCAAGATTTGCCTTGTCGAACTGATTGGAGAACATCCACTCTTCAAATGTCGAGAACATCTTCTCGGTATCGGATACCTTCTGCTCAACGATCGGCCATGCAAAAGCAAGCTTGTTTGCATTTTCCTGAGCCTGTGCTTTGAGAGCTCGGAAAGTATTCTTCAGCTGGGTGACTTCCTGTCTCTGGCTTGTTTCTCTTGCAAGAATACCGTCGAGTGTGCTTTCGAGATTGCGGGCTGAATTCTCGGCAACCTTGATTTCTGTTTCAAGATCGTTCATCAGCGTGTCAGCTTTGCCGAGCTTGCCGCCGTTGATGTAATCTTCGGCATCGGCAAGTCTTTCGCTGATTCTCGAAATATCAGACTGCACGCTGTCATAGCTGCCCTGGGCAGCATTGACTTTTGCGACGGTTTCCTGATCCAGACGGCTTAAAGCGGCCGCCTTGTTCATTTTCAATGAGATCGGAATATTCTTGATCTGTCTGTAATGGGTTTCAAGTTCTGATAATTCCCCTCTTAAGCGCTTTGTTTTGACTCTTTGTATAATCAGCCAGATAAGCAGTACAATAATCAGGACTGCAATGGCTATCACTACCTTAATATCTGAAATAAACTCAAGGAACTGGTTCATGGCATTCTCCTTTCATTCACACTGCAATATCATATCACATAAGCGGCAACGCGTGTGAAACCCAAATGAAATTTGCAGTCA
>JAUNEN010000058.1:16543-20329 GCA_030525525.1 Erysipelotrichaceae bacterium | reverse complement strand
AACAGCAGGCTCCGCAGCAAGAGTGAGACCGAGCTGCCGGAAGATTTTCAGAAGTGTGCTGAGATTCGGTGTACTTTTACCGGATTCAATCCTCGCTACGGAAGAATGCGGAATACCGCAGAGCTTTGCAAGATCTCTTTGTGAAAGATTCAGATCATGGCGGCGTTCAATCATAATTCCGATAATATGAGAAAGTGCTTCGATGTCATCAATATCTTTGCTGATTTCAGGATTTGATTCGCGCACATGATTTTTGTAATCAGTCCAGTTTGCCATTCTGTTCACCTCTTTTGCCGTTTCAGGTATTCCTCGATGATAGCAAAATTGCGTTCGTCAGTCAAAACAGCTGAAGAATCACTCATGCAAAAAGAAAGAAGGTCATCTCTGACCTTCTGTTCAGTTAACCGTTCTGAAGTGTTTTCAGCATGTCTTCCAAAGTCGGTGAATCCTTTTTCTCGGGAGCTTTGATCTTGACCGTGAAATCGAAATCATCATGGAAGAGAATGGTCATATCCGCATCGGGATTGTTGATCAGTCTTTCGGACTGTCTCAGAATTGCATCTTCAACAACATTTCTTGCCAGACGGCCGTTGCCGGCTTCGGCAGAGTTGATAGACTGCACTTCATCGAAATATTTTTCAAGATCTTCCAGAGCACCTTCATCAATGACATAGCCTTTTGACTTTGCCTGAATCTCAGCGATCTTCCGTAATTCAAGTCCGGTGTAATCATCGAAGTTGATGAGATTCGGGAATCTTGATTTCAATCCTGAGTTGGCTTCCAGGAAGCCTGCCATTTCCTTCTTGTATCCGGCAAGGATAACGATCAGGTCTTCACGGTTGTCTTCCATTGCCTTGACAAGCGTATCGATTGCTTCAAGACCGAAAGAATCGTCTTTTCCTCTGTAAAGGGAATAAGCTTCATCAATGAAGAGAACGCCGCCGATTGCAGACTTGATGACAGACATTGTCAAAGGAGCGGTCTGTCCGACATATTGTGCAACAAGATCAGCTCTTGTCACTTCAACTAACTGTCCCTGTGAAAGAGCGCCGATTGCTTTCATATATCTTGAAATCAGACGGGCAATCGTAGTTTTGCCGGTACCCGGATTTCCTGTGAAGATCATATGCTTGGAGACTTCTGCCGTCTTCATGCCCTGCTCTCTGCGCTTCTGCTGTACAGCGATGTGCGACTGCAGGGAGCGGATATAGCTCTTGACCATGTCAAGACCGACAATCTGATCGAGCTCGGCATTGACTGCCGCAATCTCTTCTTCGCTGTTTTTCGAACGGGAAAGACGGACTTCCATGTGCTTGCATGCACCGTAGGGAACATCTTCCTTCACGAGCAGTGTGATCGGATCATCCTTGAAATCTGATTCCTTCAGCGCCATTTCACTTAAGGAAACATAGAAATCATAGAAGAGCGAATGAATGGCATAAGAGCCCTGTGTTTTATCATAATGCGCCGCAACCCATGCTTTGATTTCGTCGTTGATGGTGATCTCAGCTTTCAGATTGTCAGCAGCCTTTTTCTTCAGATCATTGCATTCCTTGTCGATGATCAGTTTGACGCTTTCTTCATCGAGTTTCTGGAAAAGGATGGTATCAAGAACGTGATACATAAAGCTTGCGCCGAATGCATCCTGAACCTTGGATGTCTTTTCGGTTGTAACAAAGACAAGATACTTGCCTTCCGCACTTAAGGAATCAACACTGTCTTTGACAAGACCTGTCTGATTTTCCACAAGCACACCTTTGGAAAGTACATATCTCTTGTTCAGAATCACCTTGCCGTCAACTGCCAGGGAGTTCACCATTCTCAGGAATGCAGGGAAGCCTGATTCGAAGTGTTCAAAGCAGATCACTGCACCTTTACCGGAGATTGCTTCATAGAGATCCTGAAGGAAGATCTGTTCCTGTGAACCGCTTGTATAGCGGCTCATATCGATCGTGTAAACCTGATCGGAGAAGATCACCTGCTTTTCGTAAAGAGCTCTGGCTGTCTTGGCAATCGCTTCATGTTTACCGGAACCGGAAGGTCCGCTCACAATCATGACATTCTTCGGCTTGCCTGCACTCTCCCCCATGACATAGGGACGTCTGAATGCTGTCACAAGCTGACGTATTGCATCATACTGACCCGGTACAGCGGCACATACCTGTTCCATGGCATAGTCAAAATCTGCCGGATCAGCAGCCTTTGAGACTGTCTGTTTTTTTTCGGCAGGTTCGGAAACAGCTGTCTGTTCCTTCTTCATGCCGAAATCCATCTGAAGGTCCTTTTCGAGCTGATCCATATCCATAAGGGTGGGATCAATCCGGTTTTCACGGGAACTCTTCATTTCATTGCTTAAGTTTTCAAGATCCTTCTGCTGTTTCTTCAGAATCTTGTTCAATGCGTCCATTGCATCAGATGCACTCTTGATTGTTTCATTGGAATGCTGAGCAGTTTCTTCAACACTTAATACAATGTCATCTGATGAGCCGTCATTTTCATAGGCACGCTTTCTGCCGAGCACTTCATTCCAAAGGCGCTCTTTTTCTTCTCTTCTGCGGTCTCTGTCAGCCATATCAATATCCTCTGCGCGGCATCTGGCCGTCACTTGTCAATCCATCTTTCTGCAGAACTGCTTCAAGTGTGGAGATATCTGCGGAAAGGTTGATAAAGTCCTGATCCGTGAGACTTGAAATGATTGTCTTCATTGCATCATTGATCAGGGAAATTGTTCTGGTCAGCTTTTCCTTTGTTGTTTCATAGGACGGGTCTGTCTGAGCAGCCTGCAGATTGTCATATTGCTTCAGAATTCTGACCAGAATCGGAAGATAGTATTCATAAAGCTTCTTCAGTTTATCCCTGGAAGCCGGGAAGCGTTCCTCAAGAGTCTGAATCTGCTTCAGCAAAGCACATGTTTCATAAAGGCCGTTGGAAATATTCTCATCAGGGATGTCATCATTGAGCTGATTGATCTCATTGATGAAATCCTGGGATGTTGCAGTCTTCTTCGGCTCTTCCTTCTTGACTTCCTCTACCTTGACTTCTTCTTTCGGCCTGACCGGTTCAGCGGCTGTAACATCGATCACTTCAGCATCCGGTGCATGTCCCTGTTCGGAAAGAGTGGAGAGCTCTTTGAGAATCTCATTGTATGAATCAGGATATCTTCTGCCGAAATCACTCAGCGAGCAGATGAATGTATTGTTGCGGTAAACATCAAGACTGGCCAGTGATGCATATCTCTCACCGTGAATTCTCAGATCGATATTCGATCCGATCGGCAGCGATCTGCGGGTGCGGAACCAGCTGCGCAGATAAACATTGATCTTTGCCATCTGAGCTGCAGAATACTTTCTGGCACTTCCGGCGCGGTAGTAATTGTCAGTTCTTCTGTAGGATTCATTGCGGATGCTTTCCTGACGTTTGTTGGAGGTATGAACTGCCCCCATCGTAATTGCCATGACAACACCGATGATAAAAATCAGCGGAAATATGGCTCCAAGTCCGCCGGACATCAATAAGATAAAAAATATAAACCAGAAAAACCCGTTGTTGTCTCGATTTCTCATTTCTTCCCTCACCTGTAATCGGAAAAATTATATCATATTCAGAATCACTTCGCAGAATCTGTAAACAGAATCAGCTTTGGATTCCATTATTTTGAACATACACTTACACAGCGTCTGAGAAAAATCATTCAGACATCTTTTATCAATCGGATATTCATACACACAGTCAGTCTGACAAAGATCTCTGATAACTGCAGATCTGATGCTGAAGGTTCACAGCAAA
>JAUNEN010000058.1:0-16443 GCA_030525525.1 Erysipelotrichaceae bacterium | reverse complement strand
CCGGGCTGAAAAGCTCTGATCATAAAATTTTACATGAATTGCACAAATTTATCCCCCTCATTTATGACAGTGCAGCTTTGAAGAATAAAAACTTGTGATTGCCGCTTCATGGAAGCAATTATGAAACCCGAATTAATCAGTGAAAAATAGTGTAAAAATAGTGTAATTTTAATGTAATTAAAACGGACTGTTCAGTATAATATCTACAAGAGGTGATCAGATATGATCAAAGCGACAATCGATAATGAAATATTGAATTACATAACTAATATTGAGAGAAACAGATATCAAATATCTTCAATAGAGCTGCCTCGCACAGTGGCAAATAAGCTGCGTAAAAATTCAAAAAAAAAGAGTTCCTATGCTTCCAATAAGATCGAAGGCAATCCGCTTTCAGAAAGCCAGGCAGATGAAGTTATTGATCGTGATGAGAGAAAACATTTTCTTAAACCGGAGCAGGAGATACGCAACTACTTCCTTGCCCTGGAATATCTGGAAAATTGCGTCCAAAAAAAAGAACAGCTTTCTGTAAAACTGATTCTCAATGTTCAGAAATATGTGGAAAAGGGTGCTTCAAAAGAAAAGATTGGCCTCAGAGGCCCGATGCCCCCGGGAGTTTTGTTTGCGGTTTATGACACGCAAACCGGAAATCCCGACTACATACCTCCTGAATACAGCGACGTGCCGTCTCTTCTTGATGAACTGGTTGAATATGTGAACACTACGGATGATCATCCGCTCATAATAGCTGCAACAGTTCATTATCAGCTGGTTACCATTCATCCTTTTGAAGACGGCAACGGCCGCACAGCCAGATTGATTTCCGGATATATCCTTGATATCAACGGATATGGTTTCAACGGGATCGGTTCGCTCGAAGAATACTTTGCTTATGATGTGAATGAATACTATGAATCTATACAAATGGGACTCCCTGCACTGTATTATTCAGGAAGGAATAATCCGCCGCATCCTGATATCTGGTTCAAATATTTTCTCAGAATGGTTCTGCTTTACTCTAACAAGGTTTGTGAATTATCTGTAAAGGCGGAAAAAGACGAATTGAACGGAAGTCTTTCATATCTGAAAAAAACAGAGAAAGATCTGCTGCTTCATTTGCTGGATAACAGGCAGATTGAGTTCACACCTATAGAACTCAGCAAAGAAATCAGTGTAACAAATAAAACAGTGATCAACCGACTGTCAGGTCTTGTCAGAAACGGGTTTGTGATTCCGCTCATCGTCAAGGAGAGGATCAGATCCTACAGACTTTCTGATTTCACGCTCAAAAATCAGAAAGAACTGAAGAAGAAACTTCGATAGCCGTTTTTGATGATTTTTGCTGATGCCTGCCTCAGGCAGCTTTATGATGTTTCCGGCTGTATGAACTATCACATCCATGAAATCCGTGAAGGTTTCCTCTTTTGGGCCCGGTTATTCCCGGGTCTTTTGTAATACCTAAGTCCCGGGCTGAAAAGCTCTGATCATAGGATTTTACACGAACTGCACAAATCTGTCCCGCTCATTTATGGCAGTGCTTAAGAACAAAAAAAGCTGTGATTCCGTTCAAACGGATTTTCACAGCTTTGTCTTATAATTCTTATTCAGCTTATGCTGTCTCAGCAACAGTTTCTTCGCTGCTTTCAGCTTCTTCAGTTACACCTGTTGTTCTCCACATCTCGGAGTAGCTCATGAATGTAATGTCGTCAGCGTTGAGCTTTGCCTGGTTTCTCTGCTTCTTGACATTGCCTTCGTGAACGGAGTTCAGAATGTTCTTGTTGACCATGTACTGAACATAGAGAACCTTCTTTAACAGGAACCAGTTCACAACATATTCATAGATCTGTTCTGTTCTGTCTTCGAGTGCAGAAAGAACTGCCGGTGCTTCCTTCTTCAGAGTTTCAGCAGCTTCGACTGCTGCAGCTTTGAGCTCATCATAATTGCGGAAGTAACGTCCGTCGATGTTTCTCTGCAGTGCGCCTGCACGCTGTGAGAAGAGGCTTCCGAATGCTTTGACAATTGCATCGGCGCTGTCGGAACAGATCGCAACGATTTCATTCTTGCAGTCAATGAATTCGCTTCCCGGTTCAGTCATGCAGTAATACAGACCCTTTGCCTTGATGAAGCCGAACTTTGAGAACGGAACGACCAGAAGTGCTCTGTCCTGTTCATCCTGTGTCAGATACAGAATGTACGGATAAATCAGCGGTTTGCCGTTGAGCTTGAATACGTCCTTGTAGCGGATAATCTGGTTGCTGATGGCATCGTTGTTGATCTCACTTCTAAGGCCGACGCAGATTTTTGTGTCAACAGCATTTGCCTGAATCTCGGCAAAAGCATTTCGGAGAACAGGATCAAGTTCAATATTCTCCATATTCAGATAGTCTTCAAGATAACCGTTGAATGTGCAGTCATCTCCGTTGTTGTTGCTGTCAAGCTTGGAATTGAGAATTGCAGTGATTGCCATGGATAGATCCTCCAGTGAATCGGTGTTGATTCAATAATAAATTAATCTATTACATTATAAGCAGGTTCTTTAGAAAATCCAATAAAAAACACCCGACATAACATTTCCTTATTTGTCAATTTAATAACGCATGATTTATTCAACTTATATTGCATACTGTCATCAAAAGTTCAGTTATCACGGTATTTTTTATAATTTGAAATTATTTTGCATGCTTGCATGTTTTCGGCGAATTATTACGCATGTGTGAAGAAAATCCATGCATGCAAAAAGCCATGCTTTGAACATGGCTTTGCTTTAGAGATCCGCCAGAATATGATCGATTCCTTTCCGCAGTCTTTTTTCAGGTTCATTGAAATGATTTCCCGGATTCATTTCCATCTTCACATGAGTGTACTGTCCGATCACTTCGTATGCTTCATATGTTTTCTCTTCAATTTTCTCCATAACCGGATTGCGTGTGTTCTTTTCTTTGTCGCCAAGTGACAGATAAACAGACTCACACTTCACTTTATTCTGTTTCAGATATACATCGAA
Organism: Erysipelotrichaceae bacterium; assembly: GCA_030525525.1. GTDB lineage: Bacteria > Bacillota_I > Bacilli_A > Erysipelotrichales > Erysipelotrichaceae > Bulleidia. Next base: position 13,439 of record JAUNEN010000058.1, on the reverse strand, counting down.
ACCAGGAAACCAGAGTGAACCGGAAGCTGAAACACAGCCGGCAAACGCGTCTGTTTTTGTGCAGGCATAAAGCGCGAACAATCCTGCCAGAGAGTAGCCGGCAATCATCGCTTTGCGATAAGGGATTTCCTTCATAGCATCAAGAATGATCTTCAGCGTTTCATCTGCCTGACCGCCGAAGTCTTCACCTTTGCGGAAGACTCTGTCTGCTTTCCAGGGTGAAAGATCTCTGTTCCAGTCAATGTCTTTGACAAGCAGTAATGACGAGCCTTCGATTTCAATATTCAGATCATGATCTTCGCACATGACGATCAGAATATCATTGCCTTTGATATATTCGGTATGGATCATAAGATGCTTAACTCTGTCAGATTTTCATCTTTGCAGGAAGCGATTGTTTCCTTGTTTGCAACGATACAGATACATGCCTTGTTCATCGCTTCTTCAACCGTATCCGCAAATGCACGCAGATCATCCGCATTCATGGAGAGAATCTTCTGACGGGTTTTCTGACGTGTTTCATAAGTGATTCCCCTGAAGTAGCGCATATCCTCAATGCGGATTGCGGCAGAAGGAGAAAGCAGAGGCTCGGTCGCTGCCATGGCGCCGATGATCAGCTGTGAGATATCGTCTTCGATTTCTTCACGCAGATATTGGCCGGCTGCCCGATAGGCTCTTAATGCATTTGCAGGATCGGGATCGCGGTAGGAATAGGCACAGATGGCACCGTTTGTATTGGCTGAGAAGCCGGTTCCGTATGCACCGCCCTGAACTCTCACCGTACTCCAGAGATATTCAAATGACATCACATGTGCAAGAACCATCATTCTTGCATCATACTGTCTGTCAAGACTCTTCAGATTGATGCCGACTGCACTGTAGGCAATCGAAGCCGGAATAATGATTGCTTCATTGCACGGCTCTTCAAGAGGATAGTGCACCTTTGCCCTCATTGCATCAATGTGATGCAGACGGTCAATCATATCTTCAATGAATTCCTGATGATCGCCGGTAATGCTCATGGTGAGACGGCTGTCCGAGAAGATGATGTCCGCAAACAGTTCGCATTCATTCAGGAAGGAATCGATTCTGTTATCATAATCATTTTCAAGTTCCTTCTGATATAAAGCACCTGCATAACCGCCGGTATATTCACGGAAGACACCTTCCGCACTGACTCTGCTGTTGACTCTGCGCATGGCCGCCGCATGTCCGTTCATGATCAGTGACTGACGGTAGCTTTCATTATCCTGCTTCAGAAGATTTCTGATCTTTTCTTTGTCGTAGTCTGTTTCCTGAAGGATTTCGATGATCAGATCTCTGGCTCTGTCCAGATTCTTTTCAAGAACCGAGCAGGCAACACAAAGCACCGGAATGCAGGCATCGCTTTCATCCTTATATGAATAGACATCCAGGAAGGAACTCAGTGAGCCGAGGTCTCTGCGTACCAGTTCCTGCAGTTCTTCGAGTGTCTTGTTCTTTGTAGGAAGTGAACCTGTCAGTGTGCTGAAGAATCCAAGTGCAGGCAGGCTTGACTTCGGAATGCCGGCAAGGTTGAAATACATGTTGAAATAGACAATGCCGCCGGCTTCTTTCGGATAGACAAGAACCGGAACTCCCCTGACTTTTGTTTCGGTATATTCCGGACCGCGGTACGGTTCACTTGAAACATCACTGAGGGAAAGCCTCGGCAGGGATGCGATTGCTTCTTCACTGTCAGGAGTCTGCTGCCAGATATCAAGCTTTCTGTTAAGTTCGATATAATCTGCAGTCTTTTCCTTCCAGGATTCTTTGATTGCATGCAGCTTCGCTTTTTCTTTTTCGATTCTTTCATTCAGCAGTTCAGCTGAAGGTACGGCAATCACCGTATTCAGATGTTCTTCATCCAGGATGAAATCACGGAAGAGTTCTTCATAATAGCCTTCTTCTGTTTTTGCACGCAGCTCATCAAACAGATTGTTGATATTGAGATTGGCTGCAGGATCACCTTCATACAGCCATGTTTCCATCGCTCTTTGCGCATACATGAGACCGGCCGGTTCATGACGCTCGCGGTAGCGGAACTCCATCATATTGATTGAGGCAATCAATTGATCATGTGAAATGCCTTCCTTCACAATTTCTTCAGCCGTTTCACGGATCACTTTTCTGACTTCATCATACTGATCTTCATTTGTATTTCTGATTGTCAGAATTGCCCATGGCTGCTGGATGCCGTCAAAGATATCAAATTCAACATCCTGACCCAGCCCTCTGTCAATGATTGCTTTTTTCAGTTTTGAATCATTGTTTCCGACAATAACAGAAATCAATGCACCCCAGGCAAGATTGCGCAGTGCATCATCATAGGAAGAGACAATCTTCGCCATGGAAATCACTGCTTTGTTTTCAGGATCTTCATCTTCGGTGATTTCATATTCATAGCGTTTTACCTGTGCGTCCGTCACCTTCTGCATCGGGATTGTGAAGTCTGCTTCTTCCTTTTCATAATGCGAGAAGTATTCATCATTGATATAAGCAAGCACTTCATCAATATTGAGACTGCCGTCGAGGAATACTCTGGCATTGGAAGGATGATAGAAGCGCTGATGGGTTTCGATGAACTGCTCATAGGAAAGATCTGTGATATGTTCGGGATCTCCTCCTGAAACAAATCTGTAGCAGTTATCCGGGAACAGCAGTCTGTTCATTTCATCGACGAGTGTTTCATCCACCGAGGAGAAAGCACCCTTCATCTCATTTAAAACAACGCCTTTGTATACAGGATCATCTGCTTCATCGCGGATTTCATAGTGCCATCCTTCCTGATAGAAAATGTTCGGATTTTCATAAATTGCAGGATGGAATACAGCATCCAAATATACGGACATCAGGTTCATGAAATCACGGTCATTGCGTGAAGATACAGGATACATTGTTTTGTCCGGATATGTGAATGCATTCAGGAATGTCTGAAGGCTTGTTTTCAGCAGCTCGACAAACGGTTCTTTCAGGGGATATTTCTTTGATCCGTTGAGTACCGAGTGTTCGAGAATGTGGAATACACCTGTATCATTTTCAGGAAGCGTCTTGAATGCAATGACAAATGTTTTGTTTTGTTCATCGCGTTTCATCCAGCATAACTGCGCTCCTGTCTGTTCATGTGTCATTTCATATAATATGCCCTCGCAGTCAGGCATTTCTCTGATTTGTGTCACTTTGAATCCATGAATCAATGTTCCGATCGTGAGTTCCATGCGGTTTTCCTCCGTGTGCAGAAGATATTATATAAGAAAGTGCTTTCAGAGAAAAACGAAAAAACCAGTCCATCTTCCGGACCGGTTGTCTGATCTTATGATCGGTGAATTACTTCCTGGCTGAATCGGAGAGACAGATCAGGTTTGTGATCCTGACGGATCCGTTCTGTTCTCTTTTGCGCAGGTTTCTGAGATCCTTTCCGTTCATAAACTCACGGATGGATGAACTTCTTTCTTCGTAATCCACAACATACATGGATCTGTTTTCTGTGTACTGCATTGTCGTTATTCCTTTCTGCTTTGCGGCGCAGACGGAATGTTATGATTTTCAGATGTTTATTCTTCTGACTCCTTTTCAGGCATCACAAGTCTGCCGTCTGAGCCGATTGTAAAGCTCACTTTATATGTGTCGCCGGTAACAGGTTCTGCAGATTCGGAGGTTGAATAGTAATCTTCTGTTTTTAACATGAAGTCACTTTTATCATTCGGAACAATGAAGACCAGGGAACCTCTGACTTCTTCTTCCGGGGCAATCTCATAGACTGATTTAAGCTCATTGCTGACAACAGGATCTTCACCGTAGGCCGATATCGGGGCATCATAATCATATTCGCCTTCACCCCATGCGAGCCAGAAATCGGCATCACCCATGGAGACGGTGTTTTCGGTTGTATTTTTCACAGTCACATCCACAACGAGGAACTGATACTCGTCAATGGTGGATTTGTCTGCAAGGGTTGTCTCTGTATATGCATCATTTACCGTATAGTCAAAAAACATTGTCGCAAGCGGTTCAGCCGCTTCTGCTTCAGTGATTCTGACTTCTTCCTTCCGGCATCCGCTTAAACAAAAAACGGTCGCAGCCGCAATGATTGCAGGAATCAGCTTTCTCATATATCCCTCCGTTCGCAAGATTTCCGACGAACGTTAACAGTTTAGCACAGATTATATTTCTTCACCATACTGTTAAAATGCTTCATGCATGCTCACGGGATTTTCAAAAATAAAATCTCCTTTCTCCGGGTGAAGCCTGCACCTTGAAGAAAGGAGAATATCATATTCTGTCAGTCATGCAGAAAGTCTCATATTCAGCAGCCCATCAATCGCTGATATTTTCTGCAGCCTTCTGAATTTCTTCTTTCAATTCATCATAAGTTACGGTTTTGACCGGATATGTACCATCAGGATCAGTCAATATACTGCTGTTATTCGGTCTGACAAAGACTCCGTCATCTGTTTCCCTGTAAGTCCCCTGCCATGAGCCTGCGGCCCAGTACACATGATCTGTTTCACTCCACGGTACATCTGCATCGATTTCAGGTACCGGAATCAGACAGTAAACACCTTTGTCACCGATTTCAGGATAATAATATCCTTCAGGTATAAATGAAATATACTTGGTTTTCAGTTCTTCATCGCTCAGTTCTGCAAAGCCTTCCGATTCACGATATGCCTGTCTTTCCTCTTCGGTTTTATGCGCATTGATGTAATCCGCAAGAGTGACATATCCGCCCATCTTCAGTAGTTTGATTTCAGTGCCGCCTGCTTCACCGTAAAGAGTTTCAATAATATGAACAGTTTCAAGAGTCTGTGCGACTCCGTTTCCTTCAGCCGGGAATATGGTGAAGTCTGTTACTTCGCCGTAAATAACTGCCTCACTGACTTCAAGACGGTCTTCCATAGATTCGAAGTGATATTTGTGATCTGCATTTCCTTCGCCGAAGATCACAATATCTTCCGCAGCAGGTGTATGCGGTGTTTCTGTTTCCTGCGAAGCCGTTTTTTCAGAACATCCTGCAGATAACAGTGAACAGATACAAAATGCTTTAATGATATTTTTTAAATTCATATAGCCTCCCTCTGCAGCATGTATGATGTGCAGCTGACGAAACACAGAAGTTCGTTTTCTTCTTCAGAAGCAGTACTCATCCCTGAATCATCCGCATTTACAGATACGTTGTCTGAATGAATCAAAGAAACCAGCAGGAATAAAATCAAAATACACTTCATTCTTTTCGTTTGTTCCTATCTCCTTTCGCTTTTTCAAAATCAAATGAAATGAATATATGTAAAAAGTGATTGCTTAATTTCAAATTAACAGGTTATATCAAAAAAAAAAAAGACAATTATTTCAAATCGGCAGATTATCAAAACAAAACTATACAAATTGGGAGTATAGTTCCCGGGATTGCGCGTTAACCGGATCAATCAAGTCATTCTTCGAGGTTAGATCATGCAATACAGGCTGTTCTGAGGATATATGCATTCACAATCAGGCGTTCTTTTGCACACCTCGTGAACAGTTGAAACCGTTTGTTCTCAGCAGTCCGGTATCCTGTGATTCAATGAAATACATGCATTCAGGATGATGACAGGCTGTCTGTATTTCAGATTCTTTCATCATAAAAACTCCTTTCACTGCAGCAGACTAATCAAACTGCCGAAGAAAGGAGAAATTGAAGATGATTTGAAATCAGCCGGAAAACCCTGTCCGGTATTAACATGCAGCGTTAATTACCCGTATACATCATCAGCCATCCGCAGCCATCTGTGTAATAGCCTCTGGCAATAAGTGCTCCGCTTTCATCATATACGGTTCTTGATACAGGCTGATGTGCACTGTACTCTGTTACGGTTCTCTGATATGAACCTGAAGGCTTCCACACAGTTAAGGGCATACTGTTGTTTCTGATGACCGTCTCATGAATTGTGCCGTCATCGTTGTATGTATTTTCAATACTGTAAACAGTCTGCAGGAAATTCTTCGTGACGGTCATTGAAGCAATCTTTCCTTCCGGTGTATATGTGAAGACTGCGATATAGCGCTGCGAATCAATATTGAGAATCGCATGATCGGGATATTCTTCACCGGTCCATTCAATTTCCATTTTTTCACCGCTTGATGAAGTGATTGTTTCTCTTTCCAGAATTCCTTTTGAATTGTGGGAATAACTGAAATCAAGAATGTATCTCGAAACTTCGGAGATGGAAGTCATTCTCTTGATATACTGATCGCTGTTGATCTCTGTCTTTTCCGAAAGCCAGCTGAAATCTCCACCTGAAGGATATACGCTCAATACAAACTCTTCGGTATCATCCCATGCAAATGTTCCGAATACTGTCTTCTTCACACTGTCATTCTGATATGCCTTGGCAAACTGCCATTTGCCGTTGAGATCATAAATGAGCTCTGCTCTGTAAAGCTCGTTTCCCTTTTCGTCATAGCAGACTGCTGTTTCCAATAAGCCTGCAAGATTATAGACATTGCCATGTTCATCGGCATAGCTGCCGCCGCCTTCAATTGCTTTGATTCTGCGTAAGATCACTTCATCATCGGTCAGTTCATATTCCTTCTTCAGATAAGTGACTGCCTTCTCGGCATCGTTTGCCGCAATTGCTTCATAGGCGAGCTTCTCACATGTTTCGGCATATCCTTTGATCACATCTTCATTATCGCTGAAGTTCTTATAGGCAATTTCATATGTTTCATATGCTTTCTCAAACTGAGCGATGCGGTAGTAGGAATCAGCGATCATGATATATGCATCATTGTTCTGTCCCCACCTGACGGCGTGATTCAGGGAACCGATCGCTGTTTCATAATCCTGCGACTGATAAGCCTGCACTCCTTTTTTGTATTCACGGTCCATAAAAGAACGCATACCGAGAGTCACACCGACAATCACGGTAATGATAACCGCTGCCGCAATGACCAGAATGCGGATGACTTTTTCAAGTTGCTTTTTCGGCGGTTCATCACCGAGTTTCTGAAGCTCTTCATCTTCTGCAAGAGACTTTCCGCAATTTGTGCAGAACTTTACGCCGTCTTCGATTTCAGCGCCGCAATAAGGACATTTCATAGTATTCCCCCATCTTCAGAAAAGGACACCGGTACCGGTATCCTTCATCAATCAATAAAGAATTCTGCTGACAGCGATCTCGGCACGTCCGAGTGAAATTCTGTCATCTTCTTCAAGCGGTGCACTGCCGAGTGAAGGCAGCTTTGTTCCGTTGAGATATGTTCCGTTATGTTCGGATACATCTTCAATGAACAGACCGTTTTCATTTGAATAGATGCGCGCATGTCTGCGGCTGACTGCAGGCTCGCTGATTACAAGATTGCAGGATGTCTGCTCTCTTCCGATCAGACACGGCAGCGCATCGATTTCATGTGTTTCGGACTGACCGCCGACTGTGACTGTCACAACAAGACCGGTTGCCTTCGGAACATTCATCACAGGTGCTGCTTCCTCAACAACATCCTCTTCCTCAGGTTCATCATCAACCGTGATCATCTGAATTTCAGAAGGAACTTCTTCTGCTTCAGGTTCCTCTTCAACGACTTCAGGCTCGATGACTTCTTCTTCAGCCGGGTCGATTGTAAAGCGCATAACCTGTTCTTCCTCTTCAGGAACTTCAGTCATTTCCGGTTCATTTTCAGGGAATACAACTTCCTCAGGTTCATGCAGAGCGACTTCAGGCTCAGGTGTCACTTCTTCAGCCACCGATGTTACTTCCTCAATGACTTCAGGTTCAGCGACCGGTTCAGCTGTTTCGACAGGTACAGCTTCAGGCTCCGGTTCGGAAACCGGTTCTGCTTTAGCCTTACGTTTTCTGGCAGCGCGTTTTGCCTGCTGCCTGGGTGAAGGAACTTCCCTGCCTTCTTCATCGACGTAGTATATATTCTTCTTGACTGCCAGGAAGATGACAGCGAGCAGAAGCACGCAGCATACACCTGCCAGTCCGTAGATTATCATCTTATCAAACTCTGGATCATTCAGCATAAATCAACCTCTTTTCGCCTGTGGCGGTACGTTTTCGCGTACATCATACAACAAATCAGGCTTTCATGTCATCACTCAATAGATCGGACGGTCTTTATGAGCCTGGGAGCGGATGGTTTTGATCACCATGATATCCAAAAGGATCACGAACACATAGAAGAAAATAATGGATGCGTCCGAACCGATCATGAGTGCGCCGTCATATACGGCATGAAGGAATACTGCAACAAGATACGCAATCCACTGATACATCGTGGTTCCGTATGCATCGCCTGTGACTTCGGCATTTTTTGCACGGGCGTAATAGATTCCCATATAAACCGCAAAGCTCATGTGAGCCGGGATTGTCAGGATCGCCCTCTGAAATGCGACTTCAAGGTCACCATAGCTGAAGACATAGAGCACATTTTCAAGTGCCGCAAATCCGAGTGACACAAAGACTGCATAGACAATGCCGTCAAACGTGTAATTGAATTCGGCATTTCTCCAGGTGGACTTTTTCAGGAAGAAATACTTTGTACCTTCCTCTGAAAGGCCGACCATGATTGCCGTCACAACCGCATAGCCTGCTTCACTGATCGCATGCGAGTCGTAATACCACTCCATCACCCATGTCGCAGCCGTTTCAACAAGCATCGCCGCCAGTGCAGAGGCACATCCGCCGAGGATGCATCTGAACAGAAGCTGACCGGGTTCTTTTTCTCTTTTGTCATGCTTATAGATGTAAATCATCATGATCACAGCCGGGATGACTGCTGCGGCCAGATAGACGAATCCTTTGTTCAATCCAATTAGCGGAAATGCAAACATATTCAGCACGTACCTTTCTGTTCATCCTTATGAACAAGATCATAGATCCGGTTCTTGGAGATGCCGGTCTGTCTGGATACTTCCCTGATTGCGCTGCTTGTGCTCATTCCTGCTTCAATCGATTCATTGACCATGTTCAGGATGATCGACATATCGATATCCTTGGAGTAATCATCTCTGTTGCCTTCGATGACAACGACCATTTCACCTTTGAGCTCATCGGAGATTTCAAGCACTTCGCTGATTGTTCCTCTGATGAATTCTTCATGAATCTTGGTCATTTCACGGCACAGACAGATTCTCCTGTCGCCGAGCACTTCCAGACAGCTTTTCAGCATCTTTGTGATTCTGTGAGGTGCTTCATAGAAGACCATCGTCATCGGATAGTTTTTATATTCCTGAAGCTTTTTGACTCTGTCACCGTTTGCGGAAGGCAGAAAGCCGATAAACAGAAACGGCTGGGCAATGAGTCCCGAAGCCACCACTGCATTGAGCACGGCACTCGGGCCGCTGAGCGGTACCACATTGAAGCCGGCTGCGGAAGCTTCATTGACAATTCTCTGTCCCGGATCGCTGATCAGAGGATAGCCTGCATCTGAAATCAGAGCGACATTGTTTCCCTGGGAAAGCAGATTGATGATTCCTCTGCTGCTGGATTCCTCATTGAAGTTCTGATATGCGATCAGACGTTTGGAAATATTGAAATGCTTCAGCATCTGACCGCTTGTGCGGGTATCCTCACAGGCAATCACATCCACGCTGTTCAGTACTTCCAGAGCGCGTGGGCTCATCTCGGAAAGATTGCCGATCGGTGTCGGTACCAGAAACAGTGTCGGTTTTTCATTTCCGAATGATTTCTGACGGATCACTTTCCTTCCTCCTGAGTCTTCTTGCGCCCGAATGTACGGACTGTCACATTCTTTGTCTCAGACTTTGTATTTGATGAAGCGCGGTTTGTCTGCTCGCGTCTTCTGTTATTGTTATCATTTCTGCGGTTATCCTTATTTGCATTCTGAGGATTGTTCGCATTCGGTCCGAAGGTGCGTCTTGTCTCTTTCTTCGGCTCACGGTTTGTGTTTGCCTTCTGGTTCTGACGGGGAGCACGTTCCTTCTTTTCTGCCATGGAGGGCAGTTCCATGGACACATGAGGTGTCGCATTGGCATTCTGCTCGTTTGTTTTTCCTGTACGGTGAATGACTTCCTTCTTTTCGCCGTCATTTCTCCTCTGCATGACAACGCCTTTGCGGGGAATTGCCTTTTCACGCAGATCCTTGAGATTCAGGAAAATCACCTGCTGGTGGTTTTCGAGCTTCGCTTCATCGCTCATGACATTCATGGCGGTGATTCTGTAAATGCTGCCTTCATATTCAACCTGCGATCCCATCTTGGGCAGGCCTTCGGTCAGTGCCTTATAATCATCATCTTCATATTTCAGGCAGCACATCAGTTTGCCGCACATACCGGAAAGCTTTTCGGTATTGAGCGCAAGCATCTGGTTCTTTGCCATATTGATGGAAATGATATCAAAGTGATTCTTGAATCTGCGGCAGCAGCACTCCATTCCGCATAAGCCGATACCGCCGACCATCTTCGCCTTGTCACGCTCACCGATCTGTCTCAGTTCAATGCGGCAGTGCAGTCTTGCGCCAAGATGCTTTAAAAGCTCACGGAAGTCGACACGCTGATCGGCTAAATAGATAAACAGAATTTTGGCGCGGTCGAGGGTGTATTGTGCATTGAGAAGATTCATATCAAGACCGAGTGATTCGATCTCTTCGGCACAGATGTTGTAGGCATCCTGCTCATAATGAACATTTTCTTCATAGCTTCTGCGGTCAATCGCTGTCGCTAAGCGGATCACAGGTCTTGTCGGCATGCGCAGGCCGTATTTTTCAACTTCCAGTGCGTCAGCTTCGGCCATTCCCATTTCAAGTCCCTGCTGTGTTTCGACAACAACCCAGCTTCCTTTTTTAATAGAGCTGTCATAGCAGCCGAAAGAATAGGGCTTTGCGGCATCACGGAAGCGCACGGCTACCGAGTAGGGATAGACGACTGCCTCTTCCTTTTCTTCCTGTATATCATTGGTATTGGTTTCTTTATCCAAGCTCATGTTTGAATTCCTCCAGTCTTCTGAATGCCTGTGCCATCACAAGATTCAGATCGTTGAACCGGTTGACCCGGTCTTTCTGCTCATCGGCAATGATGATCAGCTTTCCGTACCGGTCTTTTCTGTGCGCTTCGGCAAGCACGGCATCATGATACCATGACGGGCCTTCCGCGTCATGCATGATCACATCCGATGCAAATGTATGCAACAGATCAAAGAAAGCCGCTGCCAGAGCCAGATTGTCTGCTTTTGCCTTATCCTTGTCGGCTGCGCCTGAGCGCCATTGGGTTTCCCAGTCAACCAGAAACTCATCAAACGGATAGGGATCAAGATTCAGAAACTGCTTGAGCATCATCTCTGCTTTTTCAAAGAGTTCGCTTTCATAGAAAGAATGAAGCTCTTCGGGATTGCGGATCATATGGGAAAGCAGATAGGCATCTTCTTTCGGGATTCCTGCTTCAATTGCCTGGTTGTAATATTCCTTTGAACTCATCGGCAGAAAGGGAAGAACCGTGCATCTTGAGATGATCGTCGGCAGCAGTCTGTTGATATTGTCGGTTGTCAATATTGCGGTGACCCCGCTGCCCGGTTCCTCCAGAAACTTCAGCATCGAGTTCTGGGCCGAAATGCTGGCGGTTTCTGCATTCTGAATAATATAGACGCGCTTGCCTTCTCTGCCTTCCAGACTTGTTTTGGAAAACTGTTCCTGAATCGAATCAACCATCTCCTTTGAGACAGGTTTCTTCCTTCCGTCCAGAACGATGAGATCGGTATAAAGACCTTCCCTGACTCTGCGGCATGTATTGCATTCTTCACAGGCAAGACCTTCGCTTTCAGCGCAGAAAATGCTCTGCGCAAGAAGCAGAGCGGCTTCATTTTTCATCGTGCCGTACGGACCGGAAAACAGATAAGCATTCTTGATCCTGCCGGTTTTACATGCATTCTCAAGTGCCCGGTAAACGATCGGCTGCTGTTTTTTCAGCTGATCCTTAAGCATCCAGCAGTCCTTTCACTGCCTGATATGCATCTTCAATCACTTCTTCGACATCGCGGTTGGCGTCAATGACGATCATTCTGTCTGCATATCTCTGAATGACTTCCTGATAGCCCTGTGTAACGCGTTTGTGGAACGCTTCGCTTTCCTGATCCAGTCTGTCAAGAACAGCTCTGTTGCGTCTGATTCTTTCAAGACCGATTTCAGGATCGACATTCAGGAAGATTGTCTTTTGGGGCATATGACCTTCAATCGCAAACTGATTGATTGCATAAACCTCATCCATTCCGATCGATCTGCCCATTCCCTGATAGGCAAGTGAGCTGTCAATAAAACGATCGGATATGACTGTCACTCCCGCTTCAAGGGCAGGGAGTACTTTTTCAACAAGGTGCTGACGGCGGCTTGCCGCATAAAGCAATGCTTCGCACCTTGCGTCCATCGCTGTGTTTTCGGGGTCAAGAATGACCTTTCTGATCTGCTCGGCGATCGCGCTGCCGCCGGGTTCTCTTGTATAGCGCACCGGATATCCTTCCGCTTCAAGACGTCTGCATACTTCTGTGCTGACGGTGGTCTTTCCGCTTCCGTCCGGACCTTCAAATGTTATAAATAATCCTTTTTCCATGCGCATATTATAACACTGTGAACAGAGCAGAAAAAGATTGTTGAGATTGACCTGAAGCGCATGCATTCAATACAATAAATACAGTAAACCGAAGGAGAAAATACAATATGGAAAAGAAAACATTCCCCGAAGGATTCCTGTGGGGAGGCGCAACTGCAGCCAACCAGTTTGAAGGCGGCTGGAATGAAGGCGGAAAAGGATGGAGTGTCTCTGACGCAGCCCGCTCGCATCTTGATATCGATGTTCAGGATTATGCAAAGCAGAATGAAGTTCTGATGAAGGATATCGAAGAAGCGATGGCTCATCCGGAAGATCTTGTTCATTATCCCAAGCGCCACGGTTCTGATTTCTATCATCACTGGCAGGAAGATATTTCACTAATTGCCGAAATGGGATTCAAAGTATTCAGAATGTCGATTGCCTGGAGCAGAATCTATCCCAAAGGCGATGAAGAAACACCGAATGAAGAAGGTCTTGTCTTCTATGACAATGTCTTCAATGAACTGAAAAAGTATAATATCGAGCCGTTAGTCACGATCTCGCATTATGAACCGCCGCTGCATTTATGTCTGGAATATGACTGCTGGTATAACAGAAAGACAATTGATTTCTTCATGAATTTCACAAGAACAATTGTCGACAGATATAAAGACAGAGTGAAATACTGGCTGACATTCAACGAAGTTGACTCGATGATCCGTCATCCGTATACAACCGGCGGACTGATCCGTGACAGATTTGAAGGAAAGAACTGGGAGGAAGTCATCTTCCAGTCCATGCATCATCAGTTTGTGGCAAGTGCACTTGCGACAAAGTATATTCATGAAAACGAACCGGGAGCCATGGTCGGCTGTATGTTAACAAAGCTGACATATTATCCGTA
>JAUNEN010000136.1 GCA_030525525.1 Erysipelotrichaceae bacterium | reverse complement strand
AACAAGAAGGACTACTCCTCCAACAGAGGTCTGCTCAAGATGGTCGGCCGCAGAAGAAAGATGCTTGAATATCTGAAGAAAGAAGATATCAACCGCTACCGCGAACTGATCACAAAACTCGGACTCAGAAAGTAATCACGGTTTCATCTGCCTCATGCATTGCATGAGGTTTTCTTTTTGCGTCTGTCCATTTTAGGTTATACTAATTACTCAGGAGCGGACAAATGGGATTTATTGAATTTGAACATGTGACAAAAGTCTATCACCAGGGTGAAGTGGATATCCATGCGCTCAATGACATTACTTTTGAAACCGAAAAAGGAGAGATTGTCATTATTGCCGGAGCTTCCGGTGCAGGCAAGAGCACCGTACTCAATATCCTTGGCGGAATGGACAGTGCAACCGACGGAATCGTGAAGGTTGACGGCGTCCGGGTGGATCAGATGAATGAAGCGGAACTCACGGATTACCGCCGTTTTGAAATCGGCTTTGTTTTCCAGTTTTACAACCTTGTGCAGAATCTGACAGCCCTTGAGAACGTTGAACTGGCCATTGAAATCTGCCGCGATCCGCTGGATCCTGCAAAGACGCTTGAAATGGTCGGTCTGAAAGAGAGAATGAACAACTTCCCGAGCCAGCTCTCCGGCGGCGAGCAGCAGCGTGTCGCAATCGCCAGAGCCCTTGCAAAAAATCCCAAGCTTCTTTTATGCGACGAGCCGACCGGAGCTCTTGACTACGTTACCGGCAAGCAGATCCTGAAAATCCTGCAGGAAACAAGCCGGACACACGGAATGACAGTCGTGATTATTACCCACAATCTGGCAATCTGCCCGATGGGCGACAGAGTCATCCGGATCAAAAGCGGAAGGGTGATTGAGAATACCGTCAATCCTTCTCCGCAGAGTATCGATACGATTGAATGGTAAGCAATGAATAAAACATTGATCAAAAGTCTGATCCGTCTCATCCGTTCCAATATGTCACGCTTTCTGGCGGTCGCTGCGATCGTCACCATCGGTGTGGCTTTTTTCACCGGCGTCAGCGGATCGGCGGATGTCATGTCTGTTTCGGTTGATGAATACAGCGATGCGACATCGCTCAAAGACATCACCGTTTACAGCAATTACGGCTTTGATCAGGAAGATATTGAAAAAGTGGCAGAGATTGAAGGCGTAAAGATTGCCGAAGGTGCACGCTTTACCGATGTGATCGCATCTGTTGACAGCGACATCCGTGTCACCCGCATTCATTCCATCAATGAACCACATGAAATCAATCAGTTCATTCTTGTTGAAGGCCGCATGCCTGAAAATGATCATGAAGCACTGGCGGAGAAAGGAAGCGAGCTTTCTCCGGGTTTTACGCTTGGTTCAAGGATTGAAGTTGCGATGCCGGACGGCTCAGCCAATGAAAATCTGAAGAGCACTTATTACGAGATCGTCGGGACGATTGACACACCGCTCTATCTTAACGAAGTCAAGGAAAACAGCACGCTTTCGAATCAATATATCAGCTCTTATCTTTATATCAACGAGTCCGCTTTCGATATGGATTACTATACCGAACTCAATGTGTTAAGTGAAAAAGGGATCCGTTTCAATTCATTTTCTGATGCATATGAAGAATATACGGAAAGTCTCAAAGATCAGATTGCCGAAAAGGCTGAATCCATTCAGGATGACAGGCGCAGGCGGATCAGGGATGAAGCATATGAAGAATATGAAAAAGGCCTGGCTGAATATCAGGACGGATTGAAAGAATTTGAAGAAAAGATCAAAGAGGGCGAAGAAGAACTCGCAGACGGCGAAAAAGAAATCAGGGAAGGCGAAGAAGCATTGAGCGATGCCGAGCAGCAGCTTTCTGACGGGATCAATGAACTTAACAATCAATCCAATGATGCCTGTGCCGCCCTGGCAGCTGCGCTTGCAGAGCTTCAGTCTTCCGATGCTGAGTTAAGTGAAAAGGAAGCTGAATTCGAGAGACGAAAGGCTGAGCTCTCGAATACGATTGCGCAGTTAAGGGAAGGAATCAAAAGCCTGACGGATGCTAAAAACGGTCTGAATGAAATTGAAGCGGGACTTGAACAGATTGATGAAGCCCTGGCAAAGCTCAATGATGAAAAGACAGTGATCATGATTGATCTTCTGCGTCAGCTTGATCCTGAAACAAAGATTGAAGATCTGAGTGAACTTCTGAAACAGGCAGACGAAATCTCGGAGCAGATCAAAGAGCTGTTTCCTGATCTGCCTGATCTTAAAATCGAAGATCTTCAAAGCAATCTTGATGAAGCAGTTGTCACCATCAGGGATGATTATGCATATCTGTTGAGTGAAGAAGTGATCGGATTGATTGAATCATTCCGCGCTCTTGAAGAACCTGTTCCGATTGAGGATGCTGAGATTCCTGAAGATCTCTCTGAAATCCTGAAGCGCTATGATCCGGTTACTGAAATTGCGGATACGAATGATCTCTGTACTTCCTATGACAATGCAGTAAGGATCACGGAGGCTTTCTGTACACTGTTTGATTCAGAAGAATTTACCCGCTTTGAAACATTCATTCAATCGCTTGATCCCGAGGAGTCTTTATCTGATGCACTGTCGTTTGATCCGGCTGAAATGCACAATATGATCGCACTTCTCGAAGAAAATACAGGCAGAACAATTGAGACAGTCGGAGATCTCTGCAGCGCATATGATGAACTGAAAGAATCCCTTGAAAATACGAAAAGCGATCTGATTGAAACAAGATCGGATGTTCTTAAGCTGCTTGCTGAACAGAATATTGCACCGGAAGACATCGATGCAAAGATTGCTGAATATGAAGAGCTCATACGGGCAATTGAAGAAGGAATCGCATCAGGCGAAGCACAGCTTGCGGATGCCCATGCTCAGCTGAATGCAGGCTATGCGGAATATGCAAAGGCAGAAAGCGAAACAAATGCCCTGATTGAAGAAGGACGCCGTCAGCTTGCCGAAGGGCAGAGGGAAATCGAAAACAACCGCAGAAAGATTGCCGATGCAAAGGCACAGCTGGCAGAAGGCTATGAACAGATTGCCAAAGCAAAAACTGAATCGCTTGAAGAGCTTGAAAATGCCAGAAAGACACTGGAAGATGCGAAAAAGGAGATCGATTCACTGGCTGAAGGCAAATGGACGGTTCTTGACAGAAATAGTCACTATGCAAGTGCCACATATCATCAGACCATTGATCAGATGCGTGCGATCGGCGATGTATTCCCGCTGTTTTTCATTCTGGTCGCAGCTTTGGTCTGCTTGACGACAATGAGCAGAATGGTTTCCGAGCAGCGAAGCGAAACAGGAACTTTGAGAGCTTTGGGATATACGCGTCTGCAATGTGCATCCAAATATCTGATCTATGCGGCTTCCGCAACATTGATCGGCTGTATTCTCGGCTGTGCACTTGGCCTGGAGACGTTCCCGCGCATCATCTACAATGCCTGGCGCATGATGTATATCCTGCCGCCGATTGTCTTAAGGATTCCCTGGAAGCTTGTTCTGATGACAACTGCAATGTTCCTTGGCGCGATGGTATTGACCGCATGGCTTGTGATCAGAAGCGATATGAAGGAAGTTCCTGCCTCTTTGATGAGACCGAAGATTATCCGCGCAAGCGGCAGAACACTGATTGAAAAGATCGCCTTCATCTGGAATCGTCTGACCTTTACATGGAAGGTTACCATGCGCAATATCTTCAGGTATAAGAGAAGGTTTATCATGACGATCATCGGTGTTGCCGGCTGCTGCGGGCTCATGGTAACGGGATTTGGCATCAAGGATTCGATCAACTCGATGGTCGAGCTGCAGTTTGATGAAATCCTGCAGTTTGACGGAACCGCTTCTGTTTCCAAAGACTGCAGTGAAGAAGAGGCAGAGCAGTTAATTGAAAGGCTGAATCAGCGCGAAGATATCAGCTTTGTGACAAAAGCCTACGCATACAGCGCCAAAGCCCATGCATTGGAAGCGGATGGGCTTGATGAAACAGTATCCGTTCAGATCTTTGAAAATGCGGAAGATGTGAAAGATGCCTATCAGTTAAGGACAAGAGTCGGCCATCATCCGATTGAATTGTCTGACGAAGGGGCAGTCATCAATGAGCGCCTGGCTGAAAATCTGAATCTGAAAAAAGGCGATATCTTCATCATGGAAGATGAAAACGGCAATGAGCTTGAAGTGAAGATCAGCGATATCTGCGAGCTTTATATCTACCATAATGCCTTTATGAGCGAAGCATATTATGAAAAGCTTGCAGGTACAAAATGCGAGAAGATGGCGCTTATGATCCATGCCGATGAGAAGACTGAAAATCTTTCTCTTCTGCAGAATGATCTGCTTGAAGAAAAAGATATTTCATCGATCAGCTTCTATGATGAAACACTGGAAAACTTCTCATCGATGGTCAGCAGTCTTGATCTGATTGTCTGGACACTGATCATTTCATCGATGGCTCTGGCCTTTGTGGTACTCGGCAATCTGATCAATATCAATGTTTCCGAGCGTCAGCGCGAGATCGCTACACTCAAGGTTCTCGGTTTCCGCCGCAAAGAAGTGCAGTCCTATATTTTCAAGGAGAATAACATCCTGACGATCATCGGCGCTCTGGCAGGACTGCCTTTGGGCAATTATCTGCATCACTACATCATGTCATGCATTGAAATGGATTTTGTCATGTTCGGCCGCTTTGTCAAAACAGAAAGCTTTGTGATTTCCGCCGCTTTGACAATTGCGTTCGGCTTCCTTGTCAATTTGTCCATGCGCAGAAATCTTGATGCGATCGCCATGGTGGAAAGTCTGAAGAGTGTCGAATGAATTACGTATATATTCTGGAATGCTCGGACGGTTCATTTTATACCGGCTGGACGAACGATATCATCGAGCGCTATAAAGCCCATCAGGCGGGCAGAGGAGCCAGATATACAAAATCTCATTATCCGATGCGCATCGTTCATCTTGAACTGTTTGAAGACAGAAACGAAGCGATGAAGCGCGAATATGCAATCAAGAAAATGAAGCGGAAACAAAAAGAAAAGCTGATTGAAGATTCATTGAAAATCATCTCTAAACAGAGGATAATGATTTCAGGAGGATTTAATCATGAGCAATCTTAAAGTTGTCCGCTGTGAAGCGTGCGGCAAAATGGCCGTTATTCTCAAGGATTCCGCATGCCCGACAAAATGCTGCGGAGAAGCGATGACAGTACTGAGTGCAAACACAACAGACGCTGCCCAGGAAAAGCATGTACCCTGCGTTACAAGAGAGGGTAACAGAATTACCGTTACTGTCGGTTCCGTTGAACATCCGATGGTTGAGGCACACTACATTGAGTGGATCGCACTTGAAACTGCAAAGGGATTCAGAATTGCATATCTGCAGCCGGGCGAAGCTCCCAAGGCTGACTTCTATGCAGAAGAACCCGTCACAGCAGTTTATGCATACTGCAATCTGCACGGTCTCTGGAAGACAGAAGCATAATTCTCAAAAAG